>NZ_JBHUXV010000047.1:0-68255 GCF_042669125.1 Streptomyces sp. NPDC057253
TGACCGGGCAGCGCCGATGTATAGCTCCTTGCGGATCGTTTCCGCCGAAGCGGGGCGTGGATGTTCTTCCCAGTGGCGGGCGTCAAGCGTGCGAACCTTCTCCAACAGAAGATCACCAGGCCTGTCGGCAGTAGTCGCTTCATCTGCTTCCTGCCTCCGCTCCAGATGGGCTGCGCCGTCCTTGGCTCCGTCTGCCGGACGGTGCACCAGCAGTTCGACCGAGAGCAACAGAGCTACCGGGGGCCACCCTGCGACAGGGACCGGTTTTCCTTTCCAAAGTCGGCGCCGCGGCAACGTTCGCGGCCAGCGAGACGGCAATCCCCTGCAGGAAGGCCGACCGAACAGCCCAGCGTGCACGACGCGTCACCGACTCCGAGTGCTTCAGGCGGCCGACCGTGGCCAATAGCAGCAGGCCGTCCACGGACAGCGGCCACATCGAGGCACTCACAGGATCCGCTCCGCCTTGCCGGGCGAACTCCCGCTGATGCACGTATGACGCATAGGCGGCGACCCCTGCGACAACCAGCGCGCACAGAGGTCGCGCCCATGCTTCGAGATCCATTGCGCGTTGACTCGGGAGGAGCTCCGTCGCCTCTTCGCGACGCTTCATCCGGCCCTCACAGGCGGCACTCGCCCCCCTGGACTTCCCATCCGGCCAACGCTCGCTGCCAGCCAAGGCGCGCCACCCGCCCCACAAGATCGTCGCACATTCAGTGCGCACTCGGCCGGGAACTGCCGGGAACTGGAGGGAAGTCCGCCGTATCCCGCAACGCAACTTTCCAGGTCAGCAAGGGTGCAGCTCAGGCCCAGGATGTCACCGGCATAAACGAACTGTCCTGCCGGAACTGTCCGGAGTCGCCGAGGACCATCTGATGGTGGTGCAGGCCTGCGTCGAGCTGGTCAAGCCGACCCTGGACGATCTGAAGGAGGTGGCCCAGCACTCCCGGCTGCTGCTGGGCCGGGGAAGCTGATCGGGCCAGCCGTTTCTGACTTTGCAGGTCCGGCGCATCCCCGACGACGAGGTACTCGCCCGGCGGGTGTCAGCCCAGTTCGACCAGGTGATCCACGCGGCGGCGTCACAACCCCCACCGCCACGGCAGCGCGCTGCCCACCGCGATGAGCCTGGTGAAGGGATTAGTCCTGGCCGCTCTGGGCGAACGCGGCAAGGTCGTCTCGAAGATCATCAAGCCGACGCAGTCCCTCGACACCATCCAGCACGACTCCGTCCCCGAGATCAAGAAGTTCAGCGGCGGAGAGCTGCTCACCGTCTCGGTGTTGCTGTACTGCACGCTGACCCGGCTGCGGGCCGCTAAGCAGGGCCGCACAGGGTCCTGAGGGGTGGGCACCCTGTACTGGACAACCCGTTCGGCAAGTCGAACTATGCGCCCTTCATCAGCCTGCAGCGCCGGGTCGCGCAGGCTCATGGCATCCAGCTCGTCTACACCACGAGCTCAAACGACCTTCCGGCCCTGGAGCGGTTCCCGCTCATCATCCGTTTACGCAGCGGCACCGACGCGCGCAACCGCGCCCAATACGTACAGATCGCAGGCCGCTACAGCGACGCCGTCGACCGCGGCCTTCAGCACGCCCCGCACTGGCATCAGCTCCGCCCGTCTGCACCGCCCCGACTGCGAAGAGACCTCGGCCCCGGATCAGGGCGGGACAGACATCCCCCGGCAAGGCAGCCAGCCGCAGCCCCCAGACGGTGAGCCGTCATGCCCCCCGCGCAACGCATGGCCGCCCATCTGCACGCGCAAACCCGGGTGAGCCCGTCCTCGTCAGATTCCGGCGCAATCCGGGTTCGGCAGAAACGGCCATGCTCGACCATCTCCACCAGCAGAACTGGTGCGGTACAAGCCTCCTCTGCCAGCCCACAACTGAATGAGCCACCTTTCGGGCCCACACCGGTCATTCGTAAGATCGCCGGGCCCCGCCGCGGCCGCGCAGGACCGCATGGCATCGTCGGCGCCCGGTTCTCGGCCGACGGGACTTCACCACGCCGATGCTGCGGCTGGACTCGTCGGGGGACTTCATCTGTTCGCCGACGGTCGAGGCGTGGCTGTACCTGGCGCCGTGATCGATCTGTGTACACGGAACGGCCCGGGCATCCTTCGCAGCCGCTCGGCGCCCGCGACGGCCGCCCTGCGCTCAGCTCCGCGAAAGCGCCGAGGTCGGC
Source organism: Streptomyces sp. NPDC057253 (assembly GCF_042669125.1). Lineage (NCBI taxonomy): Bacteria > Bacillati > Actinomycetota > Actinomycetes > Kitasatosporales > Streptomycetaceae > Streptomyces > Streptomyces sp. NPDC057253. The sequence goes on from NZ_JBHUXV010000047.1 coordinate 2,177, forward strand.
ACGCGAAGGATTTCCCCTCGCGAGTCCGCGGCGCACGGAGTGTTTGTTTCAGGGCGGCCAGATCGCGGAACCGATCGACTCAGCCGCCGCTCTTGCGTCGGAAGGACCGCTGGCTCGCGGCCGGGCCGTTCGTCCTGCGGACCTTCGGCGCATCTCCGTTCTGAGCGAGGCCGGCGGAGTCCGTCTGCGCACCACGCTTGCGCGCAAGGGCCTCCCGGAACTTGCGTTTCAGGTCGTAGTTGCCGTCGCTGTCGGGGACCAGAGCGGACGTCTCGGGGTCAGCCGGCTCCGAACCTTCTTGGGATGCAGACTCTGCGGTCATGGTGACCTCCTGGGTTCGGACGGTGGGAAGCACAGCTTGTCATGCCGGGCGACGCACGGGCTCCGGCAACATCGCCACAGGTCGGCGGGATCGCCTCCGACGCACGGGGTCATCGGGCACCACTTCCGGATCCTCATGTCCGGCCAGCGCCTGGAATTCGACGTCCAGATGCTCGCACAGCCCGCCCACGACGCCGCCCTCCAGCCGTAGGCCGAGCTGATGTGTTCCTGTCCTCCCGGCCCCTGACTGGCCCCTGGTGCTCGATGAGTCGGACGGTCGCCACAGAAGCAGCCGCGTTCGCGCAGTTCAGCCAAGGCGACGGAACACTCACACATCGGATTCCCCTTCCCACTTACGGAGGCCGCCGACTGCCTCATTGACACCTCCGATCTGCGGCATTACCGGACTGGCGGTCCTCTGCTCGGCCTATTCGGTCGAGGACCGTAGGTGCCTGAAGGCGGCACTTGGCGCCCACTACGCCTGGTGCCCCGTGCCGGACGGCGTCCACCGTCGCTCCCGTGTTGTCCGGGAGCAGATCAGCCCGGAGGGGGAGCACGGCGGCGGGGACCGGTCGTCTCCTCGTGGCCGCGGCCGACGAGGAGGCGGGGCTCACGCTCCTGCGCTGCGACCGCGACGTCGAGACCATCGCCCGTACGACGGGGCAGCCTGCCCGCATGATCGGCCTCAGGACCCCGGCCCCCGGCCCAACTCCGTTTCGATGAAGTGACGCAGATGTCTCCGCGCGTCCTCCACCGTCAACGGCGGTGTCTGGCGCAGGCGTTGCAGGGCCAGGCCGTCGGCCAGGGCGGCGAAGCGGACGGTGAAGCCGTCCAGGTCCACGGAGGTGATGCCGCCCTCGAGGGCGCGTTCGGCGAGGGTTCGGATCTGCCGGTGCCAGCTCTCGTAGCGGCGGTCCTGGCCGCGGGCGAACGCCGGGTCCGGGTGGTGCTCGCCGACGTTCCAGTACTCGAACCACATCCGCCAGTGCCGGTCGGTGTCCTCGGTGAACAGCGCGTCGACCAGCAGCCGCAGCCCCTCCGCCCCGCTGGTGGCCTGGTCCGCGGCCTCGCTCAGACCCTTGTAGTACCGCTCGATCTGCAGCACCATCGCCTCGGAGAGGATCTCCTGCACGCTGCCGAAGTGGTAGGTGACCGTGCCGACGGACACCCCGGCCGCGGCGGCGACGTCCCGGACCCCGACCGAGGCATAGCCTCGCTCTGCGATCAGCGGGACCGCGGCCTCGACGATGAGCCTGCGACGCACCTCGGTGGGCTGCCGGGTGCGGTCGGCGGCGGGGACGGCGCGGCGCGGGCTCTTCTCGGCCTTCATCCCGACGTCCTCGGGGTGGTGCGGTGCCATACGCGCTTGGCCACTGTCTCTCCGTTCGCCCGTGCTTCGAGGTGACTGTCCATGACGAACTCCGTGGCCGTGGCCCGCAGTTCCGTCCGTGCGAAGACCTCGGTGTTCCACTCGTCCCCGTCCTCGCCACGGGTCAGCCGGATCGTCCACTCGGAGAGGGCCGAGGCCGAGAGGGTATCGTCGCTGCGGATACGGTACGTCTCCCTGGCGTTCTCCTCGTATCGCAGGCCGTCGGGGTAGGTGCGGGAGCCGCCGTAGCGCGGGTCGACCTCCAGGGTCCACTCCCCCGCCGCCACGTCATGGGTGACCAGGCGTTCCGGGCGCGGCTCGGAGGCGACGTCGTACGTCACCGGGAGCGGGGGTGCCTGTTCCGGTTCCTCGAAGCGGATCGGCGGCTCGTCGCCGGCCTCGCGGACCGGCAGCATGAGGGCGCTGTCCGCCGGCAGCAGGGTCAGCTCGCCGCGTTCTCCGTGCGGCCACACCCACGGCCAGTACGTGTCCGATACGGCGACCCTGATGCGGTGGCCGGGCGGGAAGGCGTACCCGGTCGCGTTGAGCTCGAACTCGACGTCCTCGCACGTGCCCGGCGTCCACTCCACCGCCTTGTCCCGTCCGTGCCGGGCGAGCAGGTTGAGTACGCCCCGGGTGACGAGGGTCGACGAGCCGTCCGGGGCCACGTCGCACACGCGGGCGATCACATGGGCGCGCGGGGTGGCGCTGTCCAGGCGGAGCCGGACGCGCGGGCGGCCCAGGATCTCGACGCGTTCGGTCAGCGGCGCCGAGTCCAGGCAGACCGAACGGCCGTCCTCCTCCCGCTGGTCGGGCGCCAGATCGCTCGCGTTGCCGAACGGGAAGAAGCGGCCCGCGTCGATGCCGGTGTGGTGCGGGGAGCGGACGAGGACGGGCGGGGTGCCGTCGATGCCCAGTGGGCGCTGCTGCCAAGTGACCCGCGGCGACGGCCACTTCGTGTCGCCGACCCACCGGCCCGGCATCACCTCGTACGACGTCGCGGGCGGGACCGGGTCGTTGACCCAGGCGCGCAGCAGCGGTTCGCTCATCGCGCCCGTGTCCTGGCCCTTGAGCCAGTGGTCCCACCAGCGCAGCGTCTCCTGGAGGAAGCCGATCGCCGGGCCCGGCGGCAGGCCGCGGTCGGGGTACTGGTGGGACCAGGGTCCGATCAGGCCGCGTACGCGGTCGTGCGGCAGGTGCTCCACCAGCCGCAACACCGTGTCGCGGTACGGGTCGTTCCAGCCGCCCACCGCCAAGACCGCGGCCTGCACCGCGCCGTAGTCCTCGCACACGCTCCCGTGCCGCCAGTACTCGTCGCGCTGCTGGTGGGCGAGCCACGTGTGCAGGAACGGGTCGAGGGCTTCGAGGCGCTCGCGCCACATCGGCAGCCAGCGGTCGGCGCCGACGTTCGCCGGGTCCGGCGGGCGGGCGGCGAAGGCGAGCATGGTGCCGGCCCAGGCGAGCATGTCGATGCCGAGGACTGCGCCGCCCATGTAGTGGACGTCGTTGTCGTAGCGGTCGTCGGTGGAGCAGACGGTGACGATCGCCTTGAGGGGTTCGGGGGCCAGGGCGGCGATCTGGAGGGAGTTGAAGCCGCCCCAGGAGATGCCGAACATGCCGACCTTGCCGGTGCACCAGGGCTGCCGGGCGAGCCAGTTGACGACGTCGACGCCGTCCGCCAGCTCCTGCGCGTCGTACTCGTCGCCCGGCGTGCCCTCACTGTCACCGTGGCCGCGGATGTCGACGCGGACGGAGGCGTAGCCGTGGCCGGCGTACCAGGGGTGGCGCTGGGCATCGCGCGGGGCGGTCCAGTCGCTCTTGCGGTACGGGAGGTATTCGACAAGCGCGGGCACCGGGTCGGCCTCCGCGTCGGCCGGGCGCCAGATACGGGCGTGCAGGTGGACCCTGCCGTCACGGGTGGGGATCCAGACGTCCTCGCGCACGACCTGGCGCTCAAACCGCTCGCGGTACTTCACGAAACTCCTTCGCTGACAGAGGTGAGGAGGGTATTGGCCGGGCGCCAGCGGCGGGCCCGGTGACCGTCGCCGAGGTCCATCCACAGCTCGCCCGGCTCCGCCGCGTCGAGCCACTCGGGGGCTTCCTCGACGAACGGCTGCGCGTCGGGGTCGGGCTCGAGGGCCGCCGCCATCAGCTCCCGGGTGTACGGGTGGGCCGGGTCGGCGAAGACGGCCTCGGTCGGGCCCTCCTCGACCACCACGCCCTGGCGCAGGACCAGCACGCGGTCGGCGATGCCCCGGACGACGGCCAGGTCGTGACTGATGAACAGGCAGGCCAACTGCCGTTCCCGCCGCAGGTCGTCGAGCAGGCGCAGCACCTCGGCCTGGACCGAGACGTCCAGCGCGGTCGTGATCTCGTCGGCGATCAGCACGTCCGGCTCACCCGCCAGCGCCCGCGCGATGCCGATGCGCTGGCGCTGCCCGCCGGAGAGCTGGGCGGGCAGCCGGTCGGCGAACGCCGGGTCCAGGCGTACGTCCCGGATGAGGTCGAGGGCCTTGGTGGCGGCCTGCCGCCGGTCGGGGGCGGTGCCGAAGAAGCGCAGCGGGCGGCGGATCGCGTCGCCGACCGTGCGGCGCGGATTGAGGGAGGTGTCGGCGTTCTGGAACACCAGCTGGACCAGGCGCCTGAGCGCGGTGGGGCGCCCGCGGGCGGGCTTGGCCAGGTCGCCGGAGCCGTGCCTCATCGTGCCGCCCGAGGGGGCGCGCAGACCGGCGAGGGACCAGGCGAGCGTGGACTTGCCGCTGCCCGACTCCCCGACCAGGGCGACGATCTCGCCGCACCGGACGTCGAAGGAGACGCCGTGCACGGCACGCGCCGAGCCGTAGTCGATGGTGACGTCCGTCGCCGACACCGCGACCGGAGCGTCCGCGGCCACCACCGCCTTCGCCCGCACCTCCCGCTCACCGTGCTCCCCGACGAGGGCGAGCCCGTCGTCGGTCAGGCGCGGCACGCTCGCCAACAGGCGCTTGGTGTAGATGTGTCGGGCTCCCGTGAAGAGGGTGCGGGTGGGTGCCGACTCCACGACCCGGCCCGAGCGCAGCACGCTCACCTCGTCGGCCATCCGCGCGACCACCCCGAGGTCGTGGCTCACCAGCACGGCGGCCAGGCCCAGTTCGTCGCGCAGGGCGGTGACGAGGTCGAGGATGCCGCGCTGGGTGACGACGTCGAGGCCGGTCGTGGGCTCGTCCAGGACGAGGACCCTGGGGCGGGCGGCGAGCGCCATGGCGATGGCGACACGCTGCTGCTGGCCGCCGGAGAGTTCGTGCGGGTAGCGGCGCGCGAGGTCGGCGGGGCGGGGCAGCCGTACCTGTGCGAGGAGGTCGAGGACCGGGACCTCGCCGCCGGCCTCGGCGATCTGCCGTCCGACGCGCATGGACGGGGTGAGGGAGTGCCCGGCGTTCTGGGCGACCATCGCCACCGTCCCGCCGCGCAGCCGCCGCAACTCCTTCTCAGGCAGGGCGAACACATCCTTGCCGTCCACCCGCACGCTCCCGCCGTCCAGGCGCGAGCCGTGTCGCAGATGGCCGAGCAGAGTGGCAGCGACGGTCGACTTGCCGCTGCCGGACTCGCCGACGAGGGCGAGGGTGCGGCCCTCGGCGACCTCGAAGGAGACGTCGTGCACGACGGGCACGTCACGCCCGCCCGAACGGTAGGAAACATAGAGGGAGTCGACACAAACCACAGCGGTCGAGGTCTTCACGAGCCCTCCCTGATCCGGTCCACGCCCCATGCCTTGGACAAGCCGTCGGCCGCGAGGTTGAGCCCGACCACGAGCGTGGCCAGGGCGATGATCGGCGCGAGGCTCGCCACGGGGACGACGGTGATGGCGGTGCGGTTCTCGGCGACCATGAGCCCCCAGTCGGGGGTCGGCGGGTCTGCGCCGAAGCCGAGGAAGGACAGCGAGGAGATCAGCAGCACGACCCAGGAGGCCCGCATGGCGAACTCCACGTACACCACGTCGGCGATGTTGGGCAGGACCTCCCGCCACAGGATCGACCAGGTGCGCTCGCCGCGGGCGCGGGCCGCGGTCACGTAGTCGGCGGGTACGACGGCCAGCGCCGCTCCGCGCACCACCCGTACGACCTGGGGTACGAAGACGACGGCCACGGCGATCACGATGACCGCCGGGCCGGTGCCGAGCGCGGTCACGACGACGAGCAGCGCGAGGATGGCCGGCACCGACAGCACCGCGTCTAGGACGCGACCGAGCACGTCGTCGAACCAGCCACCGCGCAGCGCCGCCGCACAGCCGATGACGGTGCCGAGGGCGACGGCGATGACGGTGGCGACGACGGAGACGCCGAGCGCGTAACGGCCGCCGTACAGCACGCGGGTGAGGACGTCCCGGCCGTACATGTCGGTGCCAGCCCAGTGCGACCAGCTCGGGCCGAGGAGGGCCTGGGCGGGGTCGTTGGCGGTGGGGTCGTATGAGATCAGCAGGGGGGCGAGGAGGGCGACCAGGGTGTGCACGGCCACGATCGCAAGGCCGACGAGGGCCGTTCGGGACGAGCGCAGGGTGCGCCAGGTGCGGGCCGCGCGTCCCGGCGTCGACGCCGCGGTCACCGGCAGCGTGTCGAGGGTGGTCATCAAGTCCTCCCGCGCGTACGGAGCTTGGGGTTGAGGGCCATGGCGCCGAGGTCGGCGGCGAGGTTGCAGACGACGTACACGACCGCGCTGATCAGGGCGACGGCCTGCACGACGGGCAGGTCCCGGTTCTGTACGGAGCTGAGCATCAGCTTGCCGATGCCCGGGTAGTTGAAGACGTTCTCGACGACGGCGACACCGCCCACCAGCCAGGCCACGTTCAGGGCGATGACGTGCAGGGTGGGCAGCAGCGCGCTCGGCAGGGCGTGCCGGGTGACGACCCGCCAGGTGGACAGGCCCTTGAGCCGGGCCGTGGTGACGTACTCGCTGGCCATGACGTCGATGACCGACGTGCGGGCCATGCGGATGATGTAGGCGGCCATCACGATGGCGAGGGCGAGCGCGGGAAGCCATACGGCGGGCAGGAGTTGGCCGACGCTCGCGTCGGGGCCGTACAGGACGACCGCCGGGAACCACGGCAGCGCGACCGAGAAGCACAGCACCAGGACGGTGGCGACCACGAACTCCGGGACGCTCATGCCGACCAGGCCGGCGGTTGAGATCACGTGGTCGGCCCAGCGGTCGCGGTACAGGCCGGCGAGGATGCCCAGCACGAGGGATCCGGTGACCGCGAAGACGATGGTGACGACGGCGATGAGGGCCGAGTTGCCCAGGTACTGGGCGACTTCGCTGCCCACGGGCTTGGCGGAGACCAGTGACGTACCGAAGTCGCCGTGCACGGCGCCCTTGATCCAGTCGAAGTAGCGTTCCCAGGCGGGCTGGTCGAGTCCGAGCTGCCCCCGCAGGGCGGCGACGGCTTCGGGGGTGGCGTCCTTGCCGAGGATCTGGGTGGCGACGTCGCCGGGCAGGGCCTGCAGGGCGAGGAAGACCAGGACGGAGGAGAGGAGCAGTGTGCCGAGGGCGGCTGCCAGTCGGCGGGCGACGAACACGAGCATGTTCAGGCTCCCTTCAGGCCGATGCCGAGGTAGTCGAACTCGAAGCCGTGTTCGGCGTATCCGCGCACCTTGCGGGAGATGCCCACCAGCCGGTCGGCGAACATCGGGGTCATCGCCCCGCCTTTCTCGATGACCATCGTCTGGGCCTGGCTGTAGAGTTCGCGGCGCGACGCGTCGTCGGTCTCGGCGCGGGCGCGGTCCAGGAGCGTGTCGAAGGTCTTGTCGGACCAGGCGGTCTCGTTGTAGGAGGAGCCGCTGCGGAAGATCTGTGTGAAGAGCTGGTCGACGGGCCGGCCCGTGTACCAGTAGGTCGCCATCAGCGGCTTCTTCATCCAGATCTGCGTGTAGTACGAGTCCGCGGCGGCGGTCTTGACGCGGATGCGGATGCCGGCCCGCTTGGCGGACTCCTGGTAGGCGAGGGCCATGGGCGTGAGCAGGGGGTCGTAGGCGGAGGTGTAGAGGTCGACGGCCAGCCCCTCCTGCCCGGCCTGTTTCAGCAGTGCCCGAGCCTGCTCCGGGTCGTGCTCGGGGTGCGTGGCAATGTGCAGCGGGTCGTCCGGCGGGACCGGGTTGTCCCAGCCGGCGGTGCCGGCGCCCTGCAGGGCGACCTTCACGACGTGCTCGGGGTCGTAGGCGAGCTTCATCGCCTGGCGTACGCGTACGTCGGTGAAGGGTTTGTCGGTGGTGAGCATCGGCAGGACGTACCACTGGGCGTTCTTCACGCGGGCGACGGTCGCGCGGTCGGAGGCGGCGACCACGCGGGCCGTGGCGAAGTCGAGGTTGGTCTGGGAGAGCAGGTCGACCTGACCCGCGAGGAGGGCGTTGGCGCGGGCGGACATGTCGGCGACGGAGTAGAAGGAGATCGCGTCGAGGACGGGGCGTCCGGCCCAGTGGTCGGCGTAGGCGGTGACGCGGCCGGGGCCCGCGGGCGCGAAGGACTCCAGTTTGAAGGGGCCGGTGCCGATGCCGGTGCGGCCGATGGACTTCGCGCTGCCGTCCGGGACGACGTAGCAGTTGTAGTGCGTGAGCAGGCTCGGGAACTCGGCGTTCGGGGACTTCAGCGGGACGACGAGGGTGTGCGCGTCGGGGGTGCGCAGGGTCTTCGCGTCGATGAGCGGGGCGAGGACGGCGGCCTGCGGGGAGGCGGTCGCCTTGTCGATGATGTGGCGCAGGGTGTAGGCGGCGTCGGCGGAGGTGAAGGGCCGGCCGTCGTGGAAGGTGACGCCCTTGCGGAGCCGGAAGGTCCAGGTGGTGGCCTTGGCGTCGGTCTCCCAGGACTCGGCGAGGTCGGGGGCGAGGGCGCCGTCGCTGCGGACGCGGACGAGGCGGTTGTAGAGGGCGCCGAGGTATTCGTACGCCGACAGGGAGCTGGCCGGGTCGAGGGTCTCGGCGTCGGAGGCGGGCGGCCGGGCGATGCGGAGGGTGCCGCCGTGGTCCGGGGTGCCCGCCGGCGCCGCGGCCGGCAGCACCGTGCCGGCGTCCGCGCCCGAGCATCCGGACAGCAGCCAGGACGCGCCGAGGCCGGCGGCGCCAGCCGCGCCGGCGGTGAGGAACGACCGCCGTCCTGGGTGGTGGGTGTCGGGCATGGGCCGACCGTCCTTCTCGTTATTCGTTCAGCGGAACGATTGAGTGGAGTGCGTGAACGATAGCCAGTGGACGGTTTCCCGCCAACCCTCGGGCGCGGAGAATTAACCGCGGAAACGGACCCGTAACCGGCGGGGCGGGGCCACGGGGAGCGCCGGGCGGCCGCCCGGCTGACTATCCTTTCCGCCATGACCAGCGCCGGAAGGCCCCGTGACACCTCGGTGCAGTCCGTGGACCGCGCCGTCTCGATCCTTCAGTCGCTGTCCCGGCGCGGGCCGTCCGGAGTCACCGAACTCGCCGAAGCGCTGGGCCTGCACAAGGCGACGGTCTTCCGGCTGCTCGCCACCCTGGAGTCGCGCGGTCTGGTCGAGCAGGACGCCGAGCGCGGGCGCTACCGCCTCGGCTTCGGCATGGTCGAGCTGGCCGCCGGTGCCGGGCGGCAGAGCGATCTGTCCCTGCTGAGCCGCCCGGTCTGCCGGGAGCTGGCCGCCGCCGTGGGCGAGACGGTGAACCTCGCGATCCACGACGGGCTCGAAGTGATCACCATCGACCAGGAGATGGGCGGCGCGACCATCTCCAGCATCGACTGGGTCGGCAAGCGCAGCCCCCTGCACGCCACCGCCGCCGGCAAGCTCTTCCTCGCCCACATGCCCGAGGAGCAAGCCGACGAGGTGCTGGGGCGCGGGCTCGCGCGGTACACCCCGCACACGATCACCGAACCGGCCCTGCTGAAGGCCGAGCTGCGCACGGTCCGGGAACGCGGGTACGCCACCACCTCACAGGAGCACGAGATCGGGCTGGCCGCCATCGCCGCGCCGATCCACGACCTGGACGGCCGGATCGTCGCCGCCGTCACCGTTTCCGGGCCGACCTTCCGCCTTGACCTCGGCGCCGGCGACGAGACCGTGCCGGCTCTCGCGGAGCAGGTCAGGCAGGCGGGCGAGCGGATTTCCGTACGCCAGGGACGTCGCCCGCAGGTCTGACGAGGCTCTTCCCCACCGCTGCCGCCTCTTGACGGCTACGGCTGACCGCCTCCACCATTTGTCTCGCATCGCGAGTCTGTTTCGCGATACGAGACAAACGCGCTCGTTGCGTGGCGCCGTCGACGCCCTCACGCAGCGGCCGGTCTCCCACTTCCCGAGGAGTGGTTGTGCCTTCCCAGAGCCTCGATCCCCTGCTCCAGCCCTTTCGCCTCAAACACCTCACCCTGCGCAACAGGGTCGTCTCCACCTCCCACGAACCCGCCTTCGGCGAGGACGGTCTGCCCAAGGACCGCTACCGCGCCTACCACGTCGAGAAGGCGCGCGGCGGTGTCGGCCTGACCATGATCGGTGGCTCCGCCGTGGTCTCGCCGGACAGCCCGCCCGCCTTCGGCAACCTGCTGCTGTACCGGGACGACATCGTGCCGTGGCTGCGCCGGCTCACCGACGAGGTGCACGAGGCCGGCGCCGCGGTGATGTGCCAGGTCACCCATCTCGGCCGCCGTACCAGCAACTACACGGGCGACTGGCTGCCGGTGCTCTCCGCGTCACCGCTGCGCGAGCCCGCGCACCGGGCGTTCCCCAAGGCCGCCGAGCCGTGGGACCTCGACCGGATCACCGCCGACTACGTCTCGGCAGCGCTGCGCTGCCGCGAAGGCGGCCTGGACGGCATCGAGTTGGAGGCGTACGGCCGCTTCCTCGACAGCTTCCTCTCCCCCACCACCAACCACCGCGACGACGAGTTCGGCGGCAGCCTGGAGCGCCGCATGGCGTTCCCGCGCCGGGTGGTCCGGGCGGTGCGGGAGGCGGTCGGCCCAAACTTCGTGGTCGGGATCCGGCTGATGCTGGACGAGGTCCGGCCCGGCGGGCTGACCTTCGACGACGCGCTGGTGGCGGCGGAGCGTTTCACCGAGGACGGCATCGACTTCGTCAGCACCATCCGCGGCTCCATCGAGAGCGACGCCTCGCTGGTACGGGCCATCCCGCCGATCGGCACTCCCTTGGGACCGTTCCTGGAGTTCACCGGCGAGGTCCGGCGCCGGCTGCGGGTGCCGGTGATGCACGCGGCCCGGATCGCGGATCCCGCCACCGCGCGGTATGCCCTGCGCGAGGGACTGCTCGACCTGGTCGGCATGACCCGCGCCCAGATCGCCGACCCGCATCTGGTCGCCAAGGTCGCCGCGGGCCAGGAGGACCGTATCCGCCCGTGCGTGGGCGCGAGTTACTGCCTCGACGCGATCTACGACTCGGGCGACACGAAATGCGTCCACAACCCGTCGACCGGGCGGGAGCTCCACCTGCCCCACACCATCCCGGCCACAACCGGCCCCCGCAGGAAGGCAGTTGTCGTCGGCGCCGGTCCGGCAGGGCTGGAGGCCGCCCGCGTCCTGGGCGAACGCGGCCATGACGTGGTGCTGTTCGAGGCGGGGGACCTGCCCGGCGGCCAGATCCGGCTCGCCGCCTCCAACCCCCGCCGCCGCGACCTGCTCGGCATCGTCGACTGGCGGGTCGCCGAGTGCAAGCACCACGGCGTCGACCTGCGTCTGGGCACGTACGCCGAGGCCGCCGACGTACTCGCCGAACACCCCGACCTGGTCGTCGTCGCCACCGGCGGCATGCCCAACAGCACCTTCCTGGACGTGGGCGAGGACCTGGTCGCCGACACCTGGGACGTACTGACCGGCTCACTGCGCCCGAAGGGCGAGGTGCTGGTCTACGACGACCATGGCGGCTATCCCGCCCTCGACGGCGTCGAGGTGCTCGCCGCCGCCGGCGCCCGCCTGCACTACGTGACACCGGAACGCACTCTCGCCCCCGACGTCGGCAGCATGAACTCCCCCGCCTACCTCCGGGTCTTCGCGGAACACGACGTCACCACCACCCTCGCCCGCCGCCTGCGCGCCGTGCACCGCGCCCCGGACGGCCGCCTGACCGCGACCCTGAGCAGCGACTACACCGACGCCGACACCGAACTCACCGTCGACCACGTGATCGTGGAACACGGAACCCTCCCGGCGGACGAGCTGTACCGCGAACTCCTGTCCGGATCGAGCAACTTGGGCGAGGTGGACCACCGCGCCCTGCTCGCCCACCGGCCGCAGACGGTGGTCCGCGACGATACCGGCCGCTACCAGCTGTTCCGCATCGGCGACGCGGTCGCGAGCCGCAACATCCACGCCGCCGTCTACGACGCGCTGCGCCTGTGCCTGCCGGTCTGACCGTCACCAACCGTCTGGAGAAACGACGTTGACGACATTCGCCCCCGTGACCTCGGTGTCGGACCCGGCCGCCCTGGTGGCGCGCCGCGCCCCCGGCCTGAGCCTCGAAGCCCCCTTCTACACCAGCCAGGACTTCTTCGACCTTGACATCGAGGCGGTTTTCGCCCGGAGTTGGCTGTTCGTGGCCGCCGAGGCCGAACTCCCTGAACCCGGCGACTACGTGACCGTGGCTCTCGGCCCGTACTCGGTGATCCTGCTCCGCGACGACGACGAAGAGGTACGGGCCTTCCACAACGTCTGCCGTCACCGCGGCGCCCGCATCCTCAACGAACGGCGCGGCTCAGTCGGCAACATCGTCTGCGGCTACCACCGTTGGACCTACGGCGTGGACGGCCGTCTGCTGCACGCGGAGTCGCTGCCGCCCGACTTCGACCGGTCCTGCTTCGGGCTGCGCGCCGTGCACACCCGTACCGTTGCCGGCCTGGTGTTCATCTGCCTCGCCGATCAACCGCCCGCCGACTTCGACGAGGTGGCCGCCCGCATCGAGCCGTACATCGCGCCGCACGGCCTGGGCCGGGCCAAGGTGGCCACGCAGATCGACCTGGTGGAGAACGGGAACTGGAAGCTCACCATGGAGAACAACCGGGAGTGCTACCACTGCGGCGGCCACCCGGAACTCCAGTGCTCCCTCTTCCCCGTCTACGGCTACGCGGAGGAGGACGTGCCGCCGGTACTGCGCCCGGCGTACGACCGCTACCTCCAGGCCGACGCCGAGTCCCGGACGACGTACGAGTCGCTGGGCCTGCCGTATGCCGCAATCGAGGAACTGGACACCCGCGCCACGGGTTTCCGCATCCAGCGCGAACCGCTGGACGGCGCGGGCGAGTCCTTCACCGAGGACGGCACGGCGGCCTGCAAGAAACTCCTGGCCGACTTCACCACGCCCCGCCTGGGCCGCCTGTCCCTGCACATGCAGCCCAATGCCTGGTTCCACTTCCTCTCCGACCACGCCATCACCTTCTCGGTGATCCCGCTCGCCCCGGACCGCACCCTGGTCCGCACAACCTGGCTGGTGCACGCCGACGCGGTCGAGAGCGTCGACTACGACCTCGACGCCCTGACCCGGGTATGGACGGCCACCAACGACCAGGACGCGGTCCTGGTCGCCCGAGCCCAGCAGGGCATCTCCAGCCCCGCCTATCTCCCAGGGCCCTACAACCCCACCGAGTACCAGGTCGAGGCGTTCGTCAACTGGTACGTGACCCGGCTGAAGGCACACCTCGCACGATGACCGACACCCTCCCGGCCTGGACCGACGCCCTCCCCTGGAACGACGAGGACACCGGCGGGCTCCTGGTCTGCAAGCAGGTCCACGTCCTCACCCCCGACGTCAGGACCTTCGTCCTCCAGCCCCCGCAACCCCGGCTCTTCCGCCACGACCCCGGGCAGTTCCTCACCCTCGGCGTCGACATCGACGGCCGATCCGTCGAGCGCTGCTACACCATCTCCTCACCGCCCACCCGCCCCCACTCCCTCACCGTCACCGTGAAGCGGGTGCCGGACGGGCTGGTCTCCAACTGGCTCCACGACCACCTGCGTCCTGGGGGCACGGTACTGGCGCGGGGCCCGCTCGGGGACTTCTCCTTCACCCGGCACCCCTCGCCGAAGTACCTCTTCCTGTCCGGCGGCAGCGGCGCGACGCCGATGATGGCCATGACCAGGACCCTGTACGACCTCGCACACCCGGCCGACGTGGTGTTCGTGCACAGCGCCCGCACCCCCGACGACATCCTCTTCCGCCGCGAACTCGACCTGATCGCCGCCACCGCGCCCACCATCCGGGTGGCGCACGTCTGCGAACAGGACGGCCCCACCGAACACTGGGGCGGCCACCGCGGCCGGCTGACCCTCGACATGCTCCGGCAGATCGCCCCCGACTTCCGCCAGCGGAAGATCTTCACCTGCGGCCCGGCCTGCTACATGGCGGCGGTGCGCGACCTGCTCTCGGCGGCCGGGTTCCCCATGGACCGCCACCACGAGGAAACTTTCACCTTCGAACCGCCCCAGGCCGACGAACCCCCGGCCGACCCGACCGACACCGCCGAAAACCCGTCGTACACCGTCGAGTTCACCCGCAGCCGGCGCACCCTCACCTGCGACGCGGACACCTCCCTCCTCGCGGCGGCCTCCCGGGCGGGCCTGAGCCTCCCGGCGTCCTGCGCCCAGGGAATGTGCGGTACCTGCAAGACGACCCTGCTCTCCGGGTCCGTCGACATGCGGCACAACGGCGGCATCCGGCCTCGCGAGATCGCCCAGAACAAGATCCTGCTGTGCTGCGCCAAGCCGCGGGAGGATCTCGTGGTCGACGCCTGACGACGCCGAGTGCGATCGGCGCGAGCGCTGTCATCGGGACAGCGTTCGGGACCGTCGGCAAGTACCGAACGAGGGCAACACCGTACGGACCGAAGGCGGACGTTTTCTGGCGCGACGGGAACCGACTCTCCAGCCCGGTGCCCCCATCCCGCCCGGTACTCTTCAAGCTCGTCGAGTCCGCCCAGCAGCGGTGGCGGGCCGTGAACGCCCCCCCACCTCGTCGTCTTTACACCCTGGCCCAGGGCGTGGCAGGCAGCTACCACGACCCCGGGCACGGTACGGATCATGCGGTCGCCTGGTCCCAGTACTCGGCGGAGGCCGCGCCTGCCTCACCCGGCCGCGGCAGGCTCCGGAGCCGGGGTGGTGGCCGGCGGGTGCATGAGGTCGTAGGCGCTCTCCGCGTGCAGGTGGACGTCGACGCCCTCGCGCTCCGCCTCGGGGTGGACCCGCAGGCCCATCGTCTTGTCGAGCGCCTTGGCGATGAGCCAGGTGATGGCGAAGGAGTAGGCGAGTACGGCGAAGGCGCCGACGGCCTGCTTGCCGAGGAGGGAGAGGCCGCCGCCGTAGAGGAGGCCGTCGACGCCGTTGGGGGCGTCCGAGGTGGCGAGGACGCCGACCAGGAGGGTGCCGGTGATGCCTCCGACGAGGTGGATGCCGACGACGTCGAGGGAGTCGTCGTAGCCGAACTTGTACTTCAGGCCGACGGCGAGGGCGCACACCCCGCCGCCGATGGCGCCGAGGACGAGTGCGCCGACCGGGGAGACAGCGCCGCAGGAGGGGGTGATGGCGACGAGTCCGGCGATCGCGCCGGACGCGGCGCCGAGGCTGGTGGGGTGGCCGTCGCGGAGCTTCTCGACGAGGAGCCAGCCGAGCATCGCGGAGCAGGTGGCGGTGAAGGTGTTCAGCACCACGACCGACGCGGCGTTCGAGGACGTCAGCGCGGAGCCGCCGTTGAAGCCGAACCAGCCGAACCAGAGCAGGCCCGCGCCGAGCATCACCAGGGGGAGGTTGTGGGGCCGTTCCTGGCCGCCGTCCTTGCCCCAGCCGATGCGTTTGCCGAGGACGAGGATCACGGCGAGGGCGGCGGCGCCGGAGTTGATGTGGACGGCCGTGCCGCCGGCGAAGTCGATGGCGCCGAGCTTGTTGACGATCCAGCCGCCGGTGACGTTCTCGCCGTCGAATGCGAACACCCAGTGCGCGACTGGCAGATAGACGAGGGTGACCCAGATGCCGGTGAAGGCCATCCAGGCGCCGAACTTGATGCGGTCCGAAATGGCGCCGCAGATAAGGGCGGCGGTCAGGGCCGCGAACAGGGCCTGGAAGGCGACGAAGACGGAGAGCGGGATGACGGCCTTCGGGTCGTCCTTCATGACGCCGCCGAGGCCGAAGTACTCGGTGACGTCCCCGAGGATCCCGGCGCCGCCGATCGAGTCGCCGAAGGAGGCCGAGTAGCCGTAGACGACCCAGATGCAGCCGACGAGGGCCACGGCTCCAAAGGTCATCATGATCATGTTGAGGACGCTCTTGGCGGCGACCATGCCGCCGTAGAAGAGGGCGAGGCCGGGCACCATCAGACAGACCAGTGCCGTGCTCGCGAGCATCCAAGCGGTACTTCCGGTGTCCATGCGCACACTCCGCGGAGAGGTCCAGCTACAGGAGACTTCGTTTCACCGCAGTAGACCGAAGGTGCGTTACAGGACACGCTCATGGCCGATTAAAGCCGGGTTTCAGTGCTGCGGGCTGTCCCCGAAGGCCGTCACCGTCAGGAAGCGGATCGGCAACTCCACCAGCCGCTCCGGGCCGTGCGGGGCCTCGCCGTCGAACTGGAGGGCATCACCGGGGCGCAGGGTGTAGCGGGACTTGCCGTGCCCGTAGACCATCTCGCCCTCCAGCATGTAGAGGAGCTCGGTGCCGGCGTGCTGGAAGAGCGGGAAGACCTCGCTCTGTTCAGTCAGCGTGACCAGCAGGGCGTCCATCCGCTTGTGCGCGCCGCGCAGCGAGCCGAGCTGGGCGTACTCGTGGCCGACCTTGGTGCCGCGCCGGACGATCCGGGCGCCGTGCCCGGCGGGGACGAAGACGGCCTCGCGTTCGTCGTCCATGCCGCGGAACAGGGCGGTGACCGGGACGTCGAGACCGCGCGCGAGCCGGGAGAGGGTGGTGAGGCTGCACGCGGTCTGGGCGTTCTCGATCTTCGACAGCATGGCCTTGGAGATGCCGACCCGCTGCGCCATCTCGCCGACCGACAGCCCGGCCGCCTGCCGGTACTCGCGGGCCCGGACCGCGATGATGCGCTCCAGGGCCTTGTCGTCGAGGTCCGCCGCGGGTTCAGGTTGATCGGTCACCGCCGCATCCTATGCGGTGGGCTTCAGGCGGAAGCGGTCGTGGGGCTCGGCACGGCCCGTGGCGAGATCGGCGGCCATCGCGCCGATGAGCGGGGTGAACTTGGCGCCCTGGCCGGAGCACGGGGAGACGATGACCAGCGGGCCGTGCCGGTCGAGGACGAAGTCGTCGTTCGGGGCGGTGGTGTACAGACAGGTCGCCTCCGCGACCGGGTCGGGGTCCAGGCCGGGGAGCCGGTGGCGGACGAAGTCGCTCACGCGGGTGCGCGACGACGGGTCGACGACACCGGTGCGGGTACTGGCGGTGGTGGGGGTGCCCCGGTCGTGCTCGGCGACCTTCATGGCGGGCCGCGGACCGCCGTCGCCGCCCGACGGCAGTCCGTACGTCTGCATGGTGTCGTCCTTGTAGACCAGGGTCGGCCACACGACCGAGGCCTCGCGCTGACGGAAGTGGAAGACCTGCTGCTGGGTCACCTTCAGGTGAAACGGCGGCAGCGGGACCGGCAGTTCGAGCTCGGGGAGCCAGGCTCCGGCGGCGATCACCACGGTGTCGGCGGTCAGTTCACGGCCGTCGTCGGTGCGCAGGAGCACCTTCTCCCCCACCTCGAAGCCGGTCACCCGCACCCCGATCCACGCGTCCGCGCCGTGCTCGATGGCCCTGCGCACACAGGCCGCGACCGTCTCGTCGGCGTCGATCACCCCGGCGCCCGGGTGGTGCAGGACCGGTCCGTCGAAGCGGACGTACGGCCAGCGCTCCGTGGCCTCCTCGGCGGAGAGCACTTCGTGCGGCACTCCGGCCTTCCCCAACACTCGTCCCAGGCCCTTCGGGTCACGTCCCGCCCCGAAGTCGAGCCCACCGGTCAGGCGCAGCAGGGGAGTCGAGCTGTCGTGCTCCAGTTCGCGCCACTGCTCGTACGCCTGCCCGGTCAGGTCCACGTAGAGCTTCTCGCCGTACGCCCGTCGGAAGATCCGCGAGCTGCCGTGCGAACTGCCCCGCTTGTGGCCGATGTCGTACGCCTCGATCAGCGTGACCGCATGGCCGCGGCGGGCCAGTTGCCAGGCGGTGGCCGCGCCCATCAGACCGGCACCCACGACTGCGATCACAGGCCCTCCCCGGGGATCCAGTTGGTGCCCGCGAGCGGGACGCGGGCCATGGCCGCCGACTCGATGGTAAGGGCGACCAGGTCCTCCGGCTCCAAGTGCAGCAGGTGCGCCTTGCCGCAGGCGCGCGCCAGGGTCTGGGCCTCCATGGTCATCACGCGCAGGAAGTTGGCGAGGCGTCGTCCGGCGTCCACCGGGTCGAGGCGGGTGGCCAGCTCCTCGTCCTGGGTGGAGATGCCGGCGGGGTCGCGGCCGTCCTGGTAGTCGTCGAAGTAGCCTGCGGCGGAGCCCAGTTGACGGTACTCGGCGTCGTACCGGGGGTGGTTGTCGCCGAGCGCGATGAGCGCCGCCGTACCGATGGCGACCGCGTCCGCGCCAAGCGCCAGCGCCTTGGCCATGTCGGCGCCGCCGCGGATACCTCCGGAGACGATCAGCTGGACCTCCCGGTGCACGCCCAACTCCTGCAAGGCGCGCACGGCTTGGGGCAGGGCGGCCAGGGTGGGGATGCCGACGTGCTCGATGAACACGTCCTGGGTGGCGGCCGTACCGCCCTGCATCCCGTCGACGACCACGACGTCGGCGCCGGCATGGACGGCGAGCTTGACGTCGTAGTACGTCCGGGTCGCGCCGACCTTCACATAGACCGGCTTCTCCCAGTCCGTGATCTCGCGCAGCTCCAGGATCTTGATGGCGAGGTCGTCGGGGCCGGTCCAGTCGGGGTGGCGGCAGGCGCTGCGCTGGTCGATGCCGACGGGCAACGTCCGCATTCCCGCGACCCGTTCGGTGATCTTCTGGCCGAGCAGCATGCCCCCGCCGCCGGGCTTGGCGCCCTGGCCGAGGACCACCTCGATGGCGTCGGCCTTGCGCAGATCGTCGGGGTTCATGCCGTAGCGGGACGGCAGGTACTGGTACACGAGATGCTTGGAGTGACCGCGCTCCTCGGGGGTCATCCCGCCGTCGCCGGTGGTGGTGGAGGTGCCGGCCTCGCTGGCACCCCGGCCGAGCGCCTCCTTGGCCTGGGCGGAGAGGGCGCCGAAGCTCATACCGGCGATGGTGACCGGGGTGGCCAGGCGCAAGGGATGCTTGGCGTGCCGGGTACCGAGGACGACGTCCGTGTCGCAGCGCTCACGGTAACCCTCCAGCGGATAGCGGGACATGGAGGCGCCGAGCAGCAACAGGTCGTCGAAGTGCGGGAGTCGCCGCTTGGCCCCCCACCCGCGGATGTCGTAGATGCCGGTCTCGGCGGCGCGCTGGATGGCGTGGATGGTGGCACGGTCGAAGGTGGCCGACTCGCGCAGGCCCTGGGATGCGGGTTCCATGTGCGTCGAACTCCCTCAGTATGCGCTCGTGTTGTCGACCTTGAAGTGGTACAGCTCCCGGGCCGAGCCGTAGCGGCGGAAGTCCGCCGGGTCCTCGTCCCGCTCGGCCGCCTTCAGCAACTCGGCCAGCTCGGCGAGGTGTTCGGGGCGCATCTCCTTCTCGACGCAGTCGGCGCCGAGGGACTTCACCGTGCCGCGGACGTAGATACGGGCCTCGTAGAGCGAGTCGCCCAGCGCGTCGCCCGCGTCTCCGCACACGACCAGCCGTCCGGCCTGCCCCATGAACGCGCTCATGTGGCCGACGTTTCCGCCGACGACGATGTCCACGCCCTTCATGGAGATCCCGCACCGCGCGGAGGCGTCCCCGTCGATCACCAGCAGGCCCCCGTGGGCGGTGGCGCCCGCCGACTGGGAGGCGTTGCCGCGCACGCGGACCGTGCCGGACATCATGTTCTCGGCGACCCCGGTACCCGCGTTGCCGTGGACGGTGACCGTGGCGCGCTGGTTCATGCCGGCGCAGTAGTAGCCGACGTGGCCCTCGATGTCGACGGCGAGGTCCTCCCGGATGCCGCAGGCCACCGCGTGCGCGCCGCGCGGGTTCAGGACACGCCAGGCCGTGGCCCCGGGCGCGTGCAGAGCCTGGTTGAGTTCGCGCACGGGCGTGGTGGCCAGATCGATCAGCGTCGCCATACGTACACCTCTTCCGGCTCGGGTTCGAAGATGCGGGCGTTCTCGATGCCCGGCAGGACGTCCAGCGCCCGGTACTCAGAGGCCATGGCCACCCATGCGTCGGTCTCGGCGACCAGGGCCGGCTTGCAGGCAATGGCGTCGCGGACGACCGCGAAGGAGTCGCTCGTGGAGACCAGGAGGGTGTAGAAGCCGTCGAACCGCTCGCACAGCAGCCGCAGCGCCTTCTCCAGGTCGGCGCCCTGCGCCAGCTGGTGGGCGACGAAGCGGGCGCCCACCTCGGAGTCGTTCTCACTGTCGAACTCGACGCCCTGGGCACGCAGTTCACGGCGGATGGTGGCGTGGTTGGCGAAGGAACCGTTGTGCACCAGGCACTGCCCGGGGCCCACCGAGAAGGGGTGGGCGCCTTCGGGGGTGACCGCCGACTCGGTGGCCATCCGGGTGTGGCCGATGCCCTGCCAGCCGGTGACGGAGGCAAGCCCGAAGGACTCGGCCAACCCCACAGGATTTCCGGTGCCCTTGAGCACGGCAAAGCCCTCACCTGAGCCGATCACCCTGGCGTCCGGGAGCGCGGCGGCGACCGAGGCGGCGTCCGTGTGCACGACCGTCGTGGCATCGGCGTCGTAGGCCCGGACGCCCGGCAGTACGGCCTCCACCTCGGCCTTCGACGTGCCCAGCACGGACACGACGGTGCGTCCCGGCGGACACAGGCCCGGGTCGCCGTAGACCGCGACCCCCGCGGAGTCGGGCCCGCGTTCGACGACCTGGCCCAGCATCGCGGTCAGCAGCTCACCGAGCCGGACTTCCAGGGAGGGCTCGCGCAGATGCAGCCCCACGATTCCGCACATCCCACGTCCCTTCAGAATGCGGTCAGATAGCGGTCGAGCTCCCAGGGGCCGACCGTGGCGTGCCAGTCGAAGAACTCCTCGCGCTTGAGGTCGGCGAAGTACGCGCTCACTCCGGTGCCCGCCGCGTCCAGCGCGCCGCTGATCACGTCGTCCGACTGGAGCGCCTCGACCGCGTGGAGCAGGGTCGGCGGGAGTTCCGGGCCCTTGCCCGCGGCACCGGGTTCGCCCGGATCGAGGCCGCGTTCGATGCCGTCGAGTCCGGCGGCGAGGGCGGCGGCCGCCGCGAGGTAGGGGTTGGCCGCGCCGTCCCCGCCGCGCAGTTCGATGCGGTCGCCGTCGGGGACGCGGACGAAGTGGGTGCGGTCGTTGCCGCCATAACTCGCCACGCGCGGCGACCAGGTGGCGCCCGACCGGGTCGAGACGGCACCCGTGCGCTTGTAGGAGTTGACGGTCGGCGCGATGACGGCCTGCAGTCCCCGCGCGTGCTCGACGATCCCGGCGACGAAGGAGTAGGCGAGCGCCGAGAGGCCGAGGCCACGCTCGTCCGTGCCGTCGGGAAAGGTGGGCTCCTCGCCCCTCCACAGCGACATGTGCAGATGCATGCCGGTACCGGTGCGGTCGGTAAACGGCTTCGGCATGAACGTGGCGGTCATGCCCCGCTGTTCGGCCAGCACCGACACCAGGTACCGCATTGTGATGACCCGGTCGGCGGTGGTCAGGGCGTCGGCGTGCTTGAAGTTCTGCTCGAACTGGCCGTTGCCGTCCTCGTGGTCGTTGGCGTAGTTGCCCCACCCGAGGGCGTTCATGGCACTGGAGACGGCGGTGAGGTGGTCGTACATCCGGGTCAGCCCACGGGCGTCGTAACAGGGTTGGGCCGCGGTGTCCTTGGTGTCGGCGACGCTGAGCACGCCATGCTCGTCGCGGTTGACCAGGAAGTACTCGACCTCGGCGCCCACGGAGAGCGAAAGGCCCCGGTCCGCGGCCCGCTCCAGCAGGCGGCGCAGGATGACGCGCGGGGCGTAGGGCCAGGGCTCGCCCGCCACGTACGGGTCGCAGTGCACGAGCGCGAGGCCTGGCTTGACGAACGGGACCGGCGTGTACGAGCGGGCATCCGGCCGGGCGATGACGTCCGGGTCGCTGGGCTGCTGGCCGAGCGCGCCGGCCGCGTATCCGGCGAACCCGACGCCCTCGTCGCGGAGTTCCTCCACGGCCTGGGCCGGCACCAGCTTGGCGCACGGCTTGCCGGTCAGGTCGACGAAGACGGCCAGCACGAACTCGATGCCGTCCGCGCGAACCAGGTCCGCGAGATCGGGGTCGGTCCTCACGGGATCCTCCCTGCCCACCAGAAGGTGTTTCCTGTAATGAATCTTTGTTGCACGTGAGTAGACACCACTGGGGTTACGGAATGATTTCCGCCTTGGAAGGGATCCGTTAGGCGACGTGCTCGGCCACAGCGGCCCGGTCCTTTGCCACCCTCCCGGACCGCGGGCGGCGCAGAGCGCGTGGACGTGGATCAGGGCGAGGCAGGCCAGCGTCGGCAATGAGCAGGCGATGGGTAGCGGGAGGAGCGCCCGGTACCGACAGCGAGGATCGGATCATCAGCACGCCGGTCTACCTGAGCAGCGTGAGGACCTGAGGAGGCGTCACGTACGTCCCAGACACGACGAGCCGCCGACGTCGCGGCCTGGTCCATCGCGCCGTCCATGCCCGGCGAGGCATCCGCCGGAATCCCTGCTCGCACCACGAACACTCTCCGTAACTGACGCACCCGCTTGACGGGACCGCGCAGGGCCGCGTGCGCGCCGTCTCCGGTTCCCTGCCTGGACGACGTAGTGCGTCGTCGCCCTTCTGCCGCCCCCGGACATACCGGTCGACGTCCAGACCGCCGTGTCGACGCGCTCGCGTCGGACTTGCCAAGCACTTATCGAAAACGTACTGTCGAAAACGCGTTTTCTATATTGGCGTCCGGGTGGGCGGGCGTGGACCGGCGACCTGGACGACGGGAGTCACTGATGAGCAAGCAGCCTCCGACCTCCAAACGGCGCAAACGGCTGACCGAGGAGCGCGAGCGAGAGATCCTCGACGTCACCTTCGACCTCGTCGCCGAGGTCGGCTACGAGCAGGCGACCGTGGACGAGGTGGCCAGGCGGACGCAGGCGAGCACAGCCACGCTGTACCGGCGGTGGGAGAACAAGCCCAGGCTCGTGATCACGGCGATGACGGCACGCAAGTACCCGCCCCTGCCGCCCATCGACACCGGCGGCCTGCGCGATGACCTGGTGGCGCTGGCTCGCATGATGCCGACGCCGCACCCGCAGGGTGCCCCGACTCTGGGGATCTGGCAGGCGGTCGTGTCCGACCCGGCACTCGCCCAGGCACTGCGGGATGTCCTGTTCGCCCCCTACCTCCACACGCTGCGCACCATTCTGGCCCGGCACATCGAGCGCGGAACGATCCGGGCCGACAACCCGGCCCTGGCGCACGTCGAGATGTTCCTGATGGGCAGCGTCTTCGTGGAGAAGCTCTTCACCGGCACCGAGGCCGACGCCGACCAGCTCATCGCGGTAATGGACGCCCTGCTGCTGCCGGCGCTGACCAGTTAGCCGCAGCCGACCACTTCCTCATGCGAAATACGAAAAGGACAAAGGAGTTTGGTCATGAGCAGCACTTCGACCCATACGTCGACCGATACCGTCCTGGTCACCGGAGGCTCCGGGTTCCTGGGCGGCCGTGTGATCGCCCAGGCACTCGGTGAGGGCTACCAGGTCCGCACCACGGTGCGGTCCCCCAGCCGCGAGGCGCAGGTCCGCAGGGACTTGGCGGCCATGGGTGTCGATGCGGGTAAGCGACTCACCTTGGTGGCGGCGGACCTCACCGCGGATGAAGGGTGGGCCGAGGCGGTGGCAGGCTGCCGCTACGTCCTGCACACCGCCTCCCCGTTCCCGGGCGGTGAACCCGACCACGAGGACGAACTGATCGTCCCGGCCATGGAAGGCACGCTGCGCGTGCTGCGCGCGGCCCGGGACGCAGGCGTCGAACGTGTGGTGGTCACCTCGTCCTTCGCCGCCGTCGGCTACGGCAGACCCGCCACCGAACAGCCCTTCACCGAGGACGACTGGACCGACCCTGACAGCGACGTCCCCGCCTACATCAAGTCCAAGGTGCTGGCCGAGCGGGCCGCCTGGGACTTCGTCGAGCGCGAGGGCAACGGCCTCCAGCTCACCACCGTGGCCCCGGTCGGCATCTTCGGCCCCGTCGTCGGCAGCGACCACTCCTCCTCGATCAGCATGATCACCGGCCTGTTCAGCGGCGCCATGCCGGGCGCGCCCCGCCTGTACTTCGCTGTCGTCGACGTCCGTGACGCCGCCGACCTGCACCTGAAGGCCATGACCGACCCCAGGGCCGCCGGCGAACGCTTCATCGCCGCCGCCGGCGACGCCGTCTCCCTGCACCAGATCGCCCTCGCCATCCGCGACCGGCTCGGCGACGCCGCGAGTGCCGTCCCGGCCGTCGAACTCCCGGACGAGGTGATACGCCGGGCCGCCGAGGCCAACCCGGCACTGAAGGGCCTGCTGCCCAACCTCGGCAAGGTCCGCCGTGTCAGCAACGACAAGGCTCGTACCGTCCTCGGTTGGAGCCCGCGCGGCAGCGAGGACGCCGTCGCGGCCACCGCGAAGAGCCTCCTGGAACTCGGCCTTCTGCCTGCGGCGGATCCCGCCCAGTACTCTGGCTGAAGTTCTTGATCACTGTTGCGGAGCGAACGAGCGCCCTCTGGGTTCGGTTGCGGGAGCTCCTTCAGGACCAGGAGCTTGACCCTGAGGTGACGGTCGTCGTTGGCCTCCTGCAGGAGCGCCCCGATCACGAGGAGGGCCAAGTCTCCGGCGACGGCAGGGTCTACAGGTGAGAGGTCTTCACCGGGGTCGCCTGATCCGCCTCGATGGTCCTGGCCGCCTCGGCTGCTTCCCGGAAGGTGACGACCGCCTCCCCGTTCTCCCGCGCCCATGCGGTCAGCATCCTGATGGGCTCCTCCAGGGTTCGCCCGAGATCGGTCCGGCCGTACTCCACGCGCGGCGGCGCCTCGGCGTACGCGTGCCGCTCGACGAGACCGTTGGCTTGGAGCCGGCGCAACGTCTGGGTCAGTACCTTGCGCGAAATGCCACCGCTCAGCTCGACCAACTCGCCGTGGCGCAACGGGCCGTCGGTCAGCGCGAAGAGCGTGACCATGGACCACTTGCTGGCGATGATCTCCATGGCCAGGAGAGCGGGACAGCCGGCGAGGAAGGCAACTCCGGGTCGCAGGCTCATGCCCCGAAGGTTACCTGGAGGTACCTGATGGCCTCCTATCGTCGTCGAGGTGCGCACGCCCCCTTACTCGCATCTCGCACGATTGAGGTTCAGCCATGTTCGTCTCCCTTGCCGTCGTCACCGTGTTCATGTCGGCGCTTCTCCTGGTATCGGCCGGGGCCAAGTCTCTGCGAACGCGGCACATCACCGAGCAGATGTCCACCCTCGGAGTGCCGCACAGCATGATGGCTTTCCTGATCGGCGCTCAGATCGCGGGCGCGGCCGGTGTGGTCGCCGGACTCTGGTGGGGACCCGTCGGAATCGCCGCCGCGATCGGCCTGACGCTCTATTTCGCTGGGGCGGTCGCCTTCCACCTGCGCGTCCGCGACCGCAAGGGCGCGTCTCCGGCGCTGGTCCTCACCATAGCCTCCGTCGCCCTCATCGTGCTCCGTGCTGCCACCCTCTGACAGCGGACAGCCGGTCTGACGGCAGCCTTGATCGTGCTGAGTGAGGTTGGTCTCCGATGAGGACGGCCACCGTTGATCATCCTGAGTTGTGTCGACAAGCGAAGATCAGCCGGTGGCCGTGGGCCACAGCGTCGATCCTGCTCGGTGGCCATCGGTATTCGAGGGCGTGATGGGCAAGGTGGCCGGCCGGTTCGCCCGGATGGAACCCCGCCGCCGAGCAAGGGCGTTCATGCTGAGGCTGCGCTTGCGGACCTGCCAAGGAAGAACTGCTGGACGATCGCCGGGCACGACGGGTAACGCCGGCCCGGCCGGCATGCGGCACCTGCTCAGCCGGGCCCGCCGGGATGCCGACCGAGTGCGTGACGACATAAGGGACTTCGTAGTCGAGCACCTCGGCGACGAGGACGCCGTACTGGTCGTCGACGAGACCGGGGACCTGAATAGCCGGAGTAGCCGGCGCAACCCGGAGACCGATCCGGGATGCTCTCTGGGCACAGAGTCCCCGTCAGCGAACTGACGGGGACTCATGAGCGATCGGAACCAAAGTTCAGGAATCGCGATCAGAGAGTCAGTACGACGCGCTCGTGCACCTGACCACTCTCCAGCAGGCGATGGGCCTCGCCGGCGTCCTGCATGCGCATGGTCCTGTACTCCCGCAGCCGAAGCCGCCCCTGAGCCAGCAACGGCATGGTCTCCTCCAGCGCGTGAGGAGCCCGCTCCGGACTGGGATGTGACAGTACGACACCGAAGTCCCCCGCAGCGGGGTCGGACAGGGTGATGACCCGGTCGGCGGCGCCGGTCAACGCGATCGCGTCCGCCAGCGCTCCCTTGCCGGACGCGTCGAACACGAAGTCGACGTCCCCGACACGTCGGACCGCGTCAACCAGCTCGGCGCCGTACCGTACGGGCGTGGCGCCCAGGGACGCGACCAGTTCGTCGTCCCGCGCGCCCACGGCACTCACCACCTTGATGCCCTGAGCGACAGCCAACTGCGTCGCGATCAAGCCGACGGCTCCGCCGGCACCGATCACCAGCAGGGTGTCGCCTGTCTTCACCCCCAACTGCCGCAGAACCCCCGCCGCGGCCTCCGCCGAGGCCGGCAGAGAGGCCGCGGCCGCCCACGGAACGGACGGTGGCTTCTCGACCCACATCGAGGCGACCGCGTATTCGGCGTATCCACCGAGGTCGAAGAGCAGCGCTGCCACTTCGTCGCCGACCTGCGTTCCGTCCACGCCGGGCCCCACCGCGTCGACGGTGCCGGCCACCTCGAAGCCGAGGACAGCGTTGGGCTGCAGCGAAAAGGCCTTGAGCCTGCCCGACCGCAGAGCGAGATCAGTCGGCCCGACACCTGCGGCTTTCACCTTCACCCTGATCTGCCGCTCGGCCGGCTGAGGCAGGGGCACGTCAGCCCACTGCAACACGTCAGGATTGCCGAAGTCGGTCAGCGTGATCGCTTTGGGCATGTTTCCTCCGTCGGGAAGTCCATGAATTCGTGTAACACCGTGGAGAGTGTTCTGCGGGGCGGAGGCTCGGCATCGGTGCCTACATGCGCTCGTGCAAGCCATGGCAGCAAGGATCTGTCCGCATCTTCGGAGTCTCGGATCCGGATCTCCTGCTGGTGGGCAGTGCCCCGGATCTCCTGCTGGTGGGCAGTGCCCGCAGCGAGTCAGGCCCGGATGGCGGGCTCGGCGCTCCTCCTGGTCCAAACTGCCGTCTCAGCAAAGGCACTTACGCAGTGGCTGCCTCTGGTCAGAGGGAAGGCAGAAGGCAGTGACACCGGCGGTCCCTTGGCAGGCAGATGTGCATCCCCCACCGCCTGGCCCCAGGCACACTACTCGGCCACACACCATCGGTCAGGCATGAGTTCATGCCTGTAGCACGGTGTGGGGGACCAAAAAGGTTCAGCCTGTAGTGGCCCATGTCGAGGAGAGGGCGCGCCCCCGCGACGTGGTGCAGGGGACCAAAGGTCACGCGTTCCGGCACCGGGTTCACCGCGATCTACGTCGAGGCCGCAGCCTGCGACGTGGCCCGCTGAGGCTGGGCGGGCATCCGGTCCGACGGAGCCACCGTCTCCGAGCTGCGAATTCCGCTGACTTGACCGCCGAGCACCGCTGTGGAGTCGTTGGATCATCGAGAGCCTCTCGCGACATCGTTGTGGCGGTTCGCGGTAGGTGTCACACCACGTCAGGCGCACTCTCCTTGACGGGATCTGGATGCCGGGTGATTCCCACCACCGGCCGGGGCGGCGGCACGCAGCGCCGCCTCGACCCGGCGGTTGCTGGTCGTGGTCGCGGTGACGGCGGTCATGGCGAGGAGGAGGCCGGCGGCGGTGTAGAGCGGGGTGCGGATGTCGTAGGTGGTGGCCAGCCATCCGCCGAGGAAGGCACCGAACGGGGCAGCGCACATGGCGAGCATGCGGGAGGTGGAGGCGACCCGGCCCATCAGGTGGGCGGGGACGATCGCCTGTCGGAGGGAGGGTGCGAGCACCATCGTGGCCCCCATGGCCGCGCCGCAGACGGCGAGCGCGAGGCCGGCGACGTAGGGGTTCGCGGCGGCGGCGAGGCCCAGGATGGCGAGTCCCTCGACTGCGGCCGTGCAGGTCAGTGCGGTGCCGGTGCCGAGTCGCCGGCCGAGGAGGGAGGCGATGCCCGCGCCGAGCAGACCGCCGGTGGCCTCCGCCGTGAGGAGCAGGCCGTAGCCGAAGGTGTCGATGCCGAGGCGGTCGTGGGCGAAGAGGGCGAGTACGGTCTCCACGGCGATGAAGGCGATGTTCCCGACCGCCGGGCGCAGCGCGAGCCCGAGCAGCAATCGGTCCCGGAATACGTACGAGGCCCCGGCGCGTGCCTGCCGGAGCAGCGACTCGCGGGTCTCGGGCACCGGCGGGGGTAGGGCGGGCAGCGTGCGTACGAGCAGGGCGGAGACGAGGAACGACATCGCGTCGGCGAGCAGCGGAACCGCGCGCCCGAGAGCGAGCAGCGCACTGCCCGCAGGCGGCCCGGCGAAGCCGGACATGGCGGTCTGGGCGCCGCGCAGGCGGGAGTTGGCACGTTCCAGGAGCGCGGGGTCGCGGCGGAGCAGGTCCGGCAGGTAGGCCGTGGCGGCCGTGTCGAAGAAGAGTCCGCCGAGGCCGAGCAGGAAGGCGACGGCCGCGAGCAGCGGAATGTTCAGCATGTCGAGCACGGCCGCTGTCGCCGGTATGGCGAGCAGCGCCGCACGCGCGGCGTCCGCGCTGCGCTCCACATCGTGCGCCGGCGGTCCCAGCGGTCCACCAGCGCACCGCCGAGCACCCCGAAGAGCAGCCACGGCAGCGTCCCGGCGGCCGTGACGACGGCGAGGGCCATCGGGTCGCGCGTGAGCGTCAACGCGATCAGCGGCAGTGCGGCGTGGGTGACCCCATCCCCGAGGGAGGAGACCGTCTGCGCGGTCCACAGGCGTGAGAAGCCGGCCGGCAACGGCGCCTTCCGTACGTCCGAGGTCACTTGGCGCCTCCGCCAGTCCGCTCGCCCTGCGCGGGGTGGAAGAGCGCGAACACGAGGGACGCGTCGGGCAGCGACGGATCGGACAGTTCGCGGTACTCGTCCGCCAGCGCCTGGAGCCGCTCCCCCAGCTCCGCGAACTGCTCGTCGGTGAGCCGCAGATGCGCCATCCGTACGTGCCGCTCGGCGTCCGCCGGGGCGGCCTCGAGGTCCGCCACCGCGTGCCGCATCAGCACGTCGGGGCCGCCCTCGCCCGGCTCCGGCAGCACGATCGACCGCGCGGCCATCGCGTAGTACCGCTCGGTGACCCCCCGCACCTTGCGCGTCCGCACCACCTTCACCAGGCCGGCCCGCTCCAGCAGTCGCACGTGATAGCTGGAACTCCCCTTGGCAAGGCCCACTCGCTCGGCGATCTGGGTGATCGTCGCGGGCTCGAAGCGGAGCACCGCCATGATCCGGTGGCGCGTGAGATTGGAGACGGCACGTAACTGTTCGTCCGTGGTGACGTGGACCGCCTCGGGAAGATCATCAGTAGGCATGTGAGCAATGGTCAACGATTCTTGACCATTCGGCAAGGGGATTTCGCGCGCACCTCCAGAATCTGCTGGCCGGCGCACGAAACTCCCCGGCCGAAGCCCCTCACCCGCCGCCGAGCCGGGCAGCCGTGGCGGACAGAACAAGATCCATCGCACGGCACGGGCGCCGGCTCAAGTCCAGCGTGGTCAAGAAGGCCTGATCCGAGACTGGGTCGGGTGACCGGCCGGCAACCTCCCCGCGCCGTCAGGCCCGCCGTGCTGCCTATGGATCGATCAGCCAGGCCGCAACAGGATGCTTAATTGCTAAATTTTGCAATTCATTAGATGCTGTGGTTGCTGTGCCGGTCGGTAGCCGCGGGCACAGCCTTCGCTTGCCCCAGGCTGGGGCGCTGTCGGGGAAGCCGAGGGATCGTGTCCGTTCCGCTGTACCAGGCCAAGGCCGAGTTCTTCCGGATGCTGGGGCATCCCGTACGGATACGGGTGCTGGAGCTGTTGCAGGACGGGCCGATGCCGGTGCGGGATCTGCTGGCCGCCATCGAGGTGGAGCCCTCCAGCCTGTCGCAGCAGCTGGCGGTGTTGCGCCGCTCGGGCATCGTCAGCTCCCAGCGCGAGGGCTCAAGCGTCGTCTATGCCCTCGCGAGCGGCGATGTCGCCGACCTGATGGCGACCGCGCGCCGCATCCTGACCGAGATGCTCACCGGGCGGAACGAGCTGCTGGCCGAGCTGCGGGAAACCGAGGTCGCCGCGCGATGAAGACCGCCTTTGGCCGGGTCGGCGCCCGGGTCGGTGCCCGGCTCACCGCGCTGCTGCCGGGTCGTACCGATCTGACGGAGATACGCCGCGACCCGCGCCGGGACCTGCTGGCCGGCCTCACGGTGGCGATCGTCGCACTGCCGCTCGCGCTCGGCTTCGGCGTCTCCTCCGGGCTCGGCGCCGAAGCGGGGCTGGCCACCGCGGTCATCGCCGGCGCGCTCGCTGCGATCTTCGGTGGTTCGAATCTGCAGGTGTCCGGGCCGACGGGCGCGATGACTGTCGTCCTCGTGCCGATCGTCGCCCGGCACGGGCCTTCCGGAGTGCTCGCCGTAGGACTGATGGCGGGCGTGATGCTCGTCGCGCTCGCCCTGCTCAGGGCCGGCAAGTACATGCAGTACGTGCCCGCGCCAGTCGTGGAGGGCTTCACCCTCGGCATCGCCTGCGTGATCGGTCTCCAGCAGATCCCGAACGCCCTGGGCGTACCCAAGCCGGAGGGCGACCGCGTCCTCGTGGTGACCTGGCGCGCGCTGGAGGAGTTCGCGAAGAGTCCGAACTGGACCGCCGTCGCCTTCGCCGTGGCGGTCGCCGCCGTCATGCTGACCGGGGCCCGCCGGCGGCCCACGATCCCCTTCTCCATCCTCGCGGTGATCGCGGCGACGATCGTGGCGCAGCTCGCCGGCCTGGACGCGGCCGAGCCGATCGGCGAACTGCCGTCCGGCCTGCCCGCACCGTCCCTCTCCTTCCTGCACCCGGGCACGCTCAGCTCTCTGCTTGCCCCGGCGGTCGCGGTGGCGGCGCTGGCCGCCTTGGAATCGCTGCTGTCGGCCTCGGTGGCCGACGGCATGACGGTGGGCCACCAGCACGATCCGGACCGCGAGCTGTTCGGCCAAGGCCTGGCCAATATCGCCGCGCCGTTGTTCGGCGGCGTGCCGGCGACCGGTGCGATCGCCCGCACCGCGGTCAACGTCCGTACCGGCGCGAGTTCCCGGCTGGCCTCCCTCGTTCACGCCGCGATCCTCGCGGTGATCGTGTTCGCGGCCGCACCGCTCGTCTCGAAGATCCCGCTGGCCGCGCTCGCCGGCGTGCTGCTGGCCACCGCGATCCGCATGGTCGAGGTCGGCTCGCTGCGGGCCATGGCCAGGGCCACCCGTTCGGACGCGCTGATCCTCGTCCTCACCGCCGCCGCGACCCTCGCGCTCGACCTCGTGTACGCCGTGATCATCGGCCTGGTCGTGGCGGGTGCGCTCGCCCTGCGCGCGGTGGCCAAGCAGGCCCGTCTGGACCAGGTCCCGCTCGACCGCGGTGACCACGGCGCCGAGGAGCACGCGCTGCTCGCCGAGCACATCGTGGCGTACCGCATCGACGGCCCGCTGTTCTTCGCCGCTGCTCACCGCTTCCTGCTGGAACTGGCCGAGGTCGCCGACGTCCGCGTGATCATCCTGCGCATGTCCCGGGTCACCACCATCGACGCCACCGGCGCCCTCGTCCTCAAGGACGTGGTGGAGAAACTGAACCGGCGCGGCATCGCCGTCATGACGTCCGGCATACGCCCCGGCCAGCGCCAGGTCCTGGACTCCGTCGGTGCGCTGGAACTGCTGCGCCTGGACGGGCGCGAGCACGCCACCACGCCGGAGGCGATTCAGGCCGCGCGCACCTTTCTGGAGGGCACCGGCGTGATGCCGCCTCCTTCCCGGAAGTCCCGGCCCCTCAGCGAGGAAACAGAGGAAACCGTCGGATGAGCACTGCCCCCGCACGCCCGCGTACGGCCGATATCCCCGGCGCCAAGGCCCTGTGGCTGCTGGAACACAGCGCGCCGGGACGACTGGTCCACGTCCGGCGGGAGACGGCCCTGGTGCACCCGGCCCCGCACCTGCGGGAGCTCGGACGCCTCCCTGGGCGCACCCCGGTGCAAGCGACCGTGCTCCCCCGGACGGCGACGTACCACGCGGAGGAGATCTGCCTCAGACCGGCACCGGCTGGACCGTCACCGTCTCCGGACCGGTCGACGTGATCAGCGATCCCGATGAGACCGCCCACGACCAGCGCACCCCCGGCTGGAGTCACGGTCCCCACGACACCCTGCTGCGTATGCAGCCGCAGACCGTGACCGGATTCCGCCCGGCCCGCGCGGAGGCGTGATGAGCACCCGGCTCGAAGCCCTGCCCCACCGCCATGTGCTCACCCTTCCCACGCTGCCGTCCGCCGTCCGGCTCTCCCGCGAGACCGCCGAGCGGGCCCTGGCCGAATGGGGGATGGACCTGCGCCATCCCGCCATCGGCCCCGCACTCCTGATCCTCGGCGAGCTGGTCACCAACAGCATCCGGCACGCCGCGGTGCTCTCCCCGCAGGTGACCGTCATCTACGCGGCCGGCGAGAACTGCCTGGCGTTCGCCGTCCACGACCGCCACCCCTACCAGCCCCCGCTGTACGGCGCGGTCGCCGATACCGGTGGCGGCGGGCTGGCCACCGTCATGGAGCTCACCCTCGGCCTCGGCGGCACCGCGGTCGTCCGGGGCGACGCCGACGGCAAGGGCAAGAGCATCTGGATCACCCTGCCCCTGTGAATCAACAGGCTTACCGCACAAGGAAGTTGACGGCCATGACTATCGAATGGCGCTACACCGTCGAGCAGGACATCGGCATCCTGTCCGTCTCCGGCCACCTGGGCCCCGACGCCGCCCATCGCTTCACCGGCGCCATCGGCTGGGTGGTGGGACGAGGGAGCGGACCGGTCATCGTCGACCTGACCGAACTGCGCGGCTGGTCTACGGAAGGGCAGCTGGCGATCACCGAGGCCGCCCGGCGTCTCGCCGCAGCGGGCCGCGTCCTGGAACTGGCCGCCATCCCCGCCGAAGGCTCCCTCGTCCCCGACGGGGACTGCCCGCCCATCCCCGTCCACGCAAACCTGAACGGCGCGCTCGCGGCACACAGCACACAGCACGGCGAGGCACCTGAGGGCCGCCACGAGTGGCGGACGACGGGGTGGCAGACCGGAGACGACACGGGAGAATGAGCCCGGCTGGTTCAGCAGGGGCGAAGGCACCGTCAGGGTCCCGTACGGGCAACAACGGTGCAGCTGTCCTCCTCCGTCGCGATGGCCACGTCCGCGGCGAAGCCCGTTGCGGCCGGCTCCCGACCGCAGGCGCGAGCCGCGATGGCGCGGGTGAGGTCGGGGGTAGCCTCGTAGGCCGCTTGCACGGCGGACGCCTCAGCGGGCAGCGATCCCGCGCCCTGAGCGTGCGCGTCGGCGATCAGGGCACCGGCGCCCAGCAGGTCCTCCAGCGCGGGGCGCAAGCTGCGGTCCGGCCATCGCTCACCCGCGGTGATCACGGCCACCGGAGGCTCGCGCGTGCCGTAGCCGCGGGCGGTGAGCCGGCTGCCGACCGCGGTGATGTTGCGCAGTCAGGCGGCGTCCGTTACGAGGCGGCTCGCTCCGGCAGGCCCCACTCGAAGCGGATCCCGCCACCGACCGGACGGCCCAGGTCACCCATGCCCCACCTCCCTCGCGAATCCGTGTGCCGTGCGCGGGTCAGCCCCGGTCTTCGCCGTCCGGCGTGGACGCGGTGGACCGACCGCCGAAGGGCAGCGGCATCATGTGGGAGTGCCCGCACCGGGAGCAGGAACCATCCGGGCCGACTTGAGGCGGCATGCGGGGCACTTGTGCCAGGCGACGCTCGCGCCGGGCAGCGGAGTGATCACGCAAACCCCCTCACGCAACGTATAGAGTTGCAAACCTTGGCAATTGTTGAGGTCGTCATCTCTGGTTTCGGATGGCTCTGTTCTCGTCCGCGGATTGGCGTGACCGCGCCGCACGGGAGGATGGGGCTCATGTTGTTGACGAGTAGGCGGATGCGATGGGCCCAGGGCCGGCCGGTGCGGTTGGGCTGCTGTACCGGGGAGGCGACGGCACGATGAGTACGCCGCTGTACCAACTGAAGGCCGAGTTCTTCAAGACACTGGGGCATCCGGCGCGTATCCGGGTACTGGAGCTGCTGAGCGAGCGTGAGCACGCGGTGGCGGAGATGCTGCCCGAGGTGGGGATCGAGGCGGCGCACCTGTCGCAGCAGCTCGCGGTGCTGCGGCGGGCCAACCTGGTGGTGACCCGCAAGGAGGGCTCGACCGTGTACTACTCGCTCACCAGCCCGCACATCGCCGAACTCCTGCGAGTCGCGCGGACCATCCTCTCCGGGGTGCTGGCCGGGCAGGCCGAACTGCTGGCCGATCTGCAGGCCGCCCAGACGGAGGCGAAACCGCCGTCCTAGCGACGGCCCCGAAGCGGCGGCCGCCTCCCGGGAGTTGACACCGCTCCGTGGTGCGGGAGGCCGCCGCCTTCACCCCCTGAGTGACGTTCATCCGGTCGCGGGTGACCTGTTGGGCACCCGTCGACAAGTCCTCACCGTGCCAGGCAGGTTTTGTAGGGCCTGTTGCGCAAGATCAGCGACACCGGGCAGGTGGCCGACCCCGCGCCACCGCGCCCGGCCCGGACCCACCAACCGGCCGCCTAGGTAACCGCCGACACCACCAGCGCCAACTACCAGAATCCGCACGTCATTTCCTCCTAGAGCTGTACCTGAATCCATCATTGGTTGATGCAAAGGCCTAAGGTCGCTGCGCCAGGTCTCACACCCCTGCCGCCCCGACGCCCACGACCCGCTTTCCTCTGCGGGCGGGCAGTCGTTCGGTTGTGGATCCTGTGCGCAGGCCCAGGAGCGCGATCGCACAGGCCACGGCCATGACTGCCGCCATCCCGTACATGACCGGCCGGGTCGCCTCGGCGAACGCGAGTCGCACGAAGTGCGGTACGGCGGCATCGCTGCCACCGGTGCCCGAGCCAAGGCGCGCGATCCTGGCGGCCTCGGTGCTCGCCACCTTGTGCGGCAGGCCCTGAGCGGTCAGCCCCTCCGTCAGCCGGGACTGCAGAGCAGCGGAGAAGAGGGGGCCGAGCACTGCCAAGCCCAAGCTCGCGCCGTAGTTGCGGACTGTCTGGGTGACGCCCGTTGCCTCGCCGTAGGACGTCTCCGGCGCCCGGTTGAGCGCGTCGGTGTTGGACTGGCCGAGCATCAGACCCAGGCCGCCGCCGGCCATCACTGCGCACCAGACGATCGCGCGCTCGTCCAGGGCGGTCACCTGGCCGGCCCAGAGGAAGTAGCCGGCAGCTCAGAGGAAGTTGAGAACTTCCTGTGTGAGGCTGCGCGCCGTCGGCACATCGTGTGTGACCAACCTGCTGGAGGAGAACCTATGAGCCTGATCAACGGCCTGCCCGCGCACGTCCTGCTCGTGCATTTCGTCGTCGTGCTCGTTCCCTTGACCGCGCTGGCGCTCGCGGCCTGCGCGATCTGGCCGAGCGCGGCGCAGCGCATGGGCATCATGCTGCCGCTGCTGGCCTTGGTCACCCTCGTGAGCGTTCCGCTGGCCACGCAGGCCGGGGAGTGGTTGGAAGAACACGTCGACAGCGACGCCCTGGTGCGCCGGCACGCCGCCCTCGGCGACGGCCTGCTGCCCTGGGTCGCAGGCCTGTTCCTTCTGGCGGTCTTCGTCTGGTGGGCGGCCCGCCGCAGCACCACGTCCGGGTCCGAGACGTCGCGCGGCATACGCCGGTCGGCCGCGCCGGTGCGTATCGCGGTCGCCGTTGTGTCACTCGTCGTGGCCGTGGGAGCTTCCGTGGACGTCTACCGCATCGGCGATTCGGGGGCGAAGGCCGCATGGCACGACGGCTACTCCAAGGCAGCCTCGGGCGGCAACGGGGACGAGCACTGACCCGTATCCGTACGCCCCGGCGGTCGGGGCGTACGGATACAGGTGCGGGAACTCACCCGGCCGGTGTCGCGGGCCACGAGTGCGTGTCACACGGGAGCGTCCTCGGAGTGCAGGGCCAGGCGGGGGCAGGCGGCGACGGCCCGACCAGCACCCGCGTCTCCCCGGCACCCCGCTGGTCTGGGCGTACATGACCTCTGCCCGCCTTCCTGCCGGTATGGGCCAGGCGCCCCCCGTCGAGGGATCACCTCGTCTCGCTGGTGTCCGTGGTGGTGACGAGCGCCGCCCGGCCGGCCTCCAGACGCGCCGCCGGGATACGGAAGGGCGAGCAGGAGACGTAGTCCAGACCGGCCCGGTGGAAGAAGTGGATGGACTGCGGGTCGCCGCCGTGCTCGCCGCACACGCCGGTCTCCAGGCCCGGGTCGACCTCGTGGGCGGCCGTGACCGCGAGCTCCACCAGCCTGCCCACGCCCTCCTGGTCGATCGATTCGAACGGCGACACCGCGAAGACGCCCTTGTCCAGGTAGAGCGGGAAGAAGGAGGCCTCGGCGTCGTCGCGGGACAGCCCCCAGGTCGTCTGGGTCAGGTCGTTGGTGCCGAAGGAGAAGAAGTCGGCGTCCTCGGCGATACGGCCCGCGGTGAGCGCGGCGCGCGGCAGCTCGATCATCGTGCCGATCGGGCAGTCCAGCGGCGTGCCGCTCTCGGCGGCGACCTCGGCCAGGACGCGTTCCGTCTCCGCGCGGGCCAGACGGAGTTCCTCGACCGTCCCGACCAGCGGGATCATGATCTCGGCCCGCGGTCGGCCACCGTCGCGCAGGCGCCGTACGACCGCTTCGGCGATCGCCCGCACCTGCATGGCCATCAGCCCGGGCACGGCGAGTCCCAGGCGCACTCCGCGCAGGCCCAGCATGGGGTTCTGCTCGTGCATCCGCTCTACGGCGTCCAGGAGTTCGCGGTCGTGGAGGTCCGGGTGGACGGCCTGGGCGAGGCGGACGGCGAGTCCGGTGCGGTCGGGCAGGAACTCGTGCAGCGGCGGATCGATGAGCCGGATGGTCACGGGCAGGCCGTCCATCGCCTCCAGGATGGCGGTGAAGTCCGCGCGCTGGAGCGGCAGGAGGGCGTTCAGAGCCTGCTCGCGGGCGGTGTCGTCGTGGGCCAGGATCATCGCCTCGATCAGGGTCCTGCGCTCGCCGAGGAACATGTGCTCGGTACGGCACAGCCCGATGCCCTGGGCGCCCAGCGCCCTGGCCCGTACGGCGTCCTCGGGTGTGTCGGCGTTGGCGCGCACCTGGAGACGGCGTACCGCGTCGGCGTGCGCCAGTGCGCCGAGCACGGCCTCGGTGAGCGCTCCCTCACCCGTGCCCGACTCCAGCGCGCGGCCCACGTCGGAGGCGGTCAGCGGCAGGGCCCCGAGGTGCACCGTGCCCGCGGTGCCGTCCACGGAGACCGTGTCGCCCTCGTGGACCACCGTGCCGGAAGGGGTGGTGAAACGGCGGGCGACGGGGTCGACGGCGAGTTCCTCCGCGCCGCACACGCACACCTTGCCCATGCCGCGTGCGACGACGGCCGCGTGGCTGGTCTTGCCGCCCCGGCTCGTCAGCACCGCCTGGGCGGCGATCATGCCGGGCAGGTCGTCGGGGGTGGTCTCCCGCCGGACCAGGACCACCTTTTCACCGGCGGCGGACCGCCGTACGGCCTCGGCGGAGTCGAAGACGACGGCCCCGACGGCTGCGCCCGGCGAGGCGGAGATCCCGCGGGCGAGGGGCGCGCCGGTGGCCCTGGCGTCGAAGCGGGGGAACATCAGCCGGGTCAGTTCGGCGCCGCTCACGCGCACGAGCGCCTCGTCGGCCGTGACGGTGCCCTCCTCGCGCAGGTCGTGGGCGATGCGGAAGGCCGCCTCGGCGGTGCGCTTGCCGACGCGGGTCTGCAGGATCCACAGCCGTCCGCGTTCGACGGTGAACTCGACGTCGCACAGGTCCTGGTAGTGGCCCTCCAACATCCGCAGGTGGTCGCCCAGTTCGACGTACGAGCGGGGGTCGAGCTTCTTCATCTCGCTGATCGGCAGCGCGTCACGTACGCCCGCGACGACGTCCTCGCCCTGGGCATCGGGCAGGTAGTCGCCGTACAGTCCGCGCGCGCCGGTGGCGGGATCACGGGTGAAGGCGACTCCGGTGCCGCTGCTCTTGAACGCCGCTGTCGGGCCGAGGTTGCCGAAGACCATGGCCTGCACGTTGACGGCCGTGCCGAGGTCCTCGGGGATGTGCTCGCGGTGACGGTAGACACGGGCGCGTTCGCCGTTCCAGGAGTCGAAGACGGCACGGACGGCGCGGGCGAGTTGCTCGGCCGGGTCCTGGGGAAAGTCCTCGCCGGTCTCCTT
Organism: Streptomyces sp. NPDC057253; assembly: GCF_042669125.1. NCBI lineage: Bacteria > Bacillati > Actinomycetota > Actinomycetes > Kitasatosporales > Streptomycetaceae > Streptomyces > Streptomyces sp. NPDC057253. The sequence continues at coordinate 40,522 of NZ_JBHUXV010000047.1, forward strand.
GCGGATCAGGTCCTTGAACTCGGTGACGAGGGCGGTGAGTTCGGTGGCCGAGAGTTCGTGGTCGCTCGCCACGCCGAGCGCTGTCCGGTGCCCGGCGATGGCCTCCTCGAAGAGGTCTCCGTCCACGCCCATCACGGTGTGGCCGAACATCTGCACAAGGCGCCGGTAGGAGTCCCAGGCGGAGCGTTCGTCGCCCCTCACCTTGGCGAACCCGGCGACGGACTCGTCGTTGAGGCCGATGTCGAGGATCGTCTCCATCATGCCCGGCATCGAGAAGCGGGCGCCCGAGCGGACGGACACCAGCAGCGGGTCGGCGGCGGCGCCGAGGGTGCGGCCCATGGTGTCTTCCAGTCCGGCCAGGGCCCGGGCGATCTCGACGCCCAGTTCGGGCGGCTCCTCCCCAGTGGCCAGGTAGACCTTGCAGGCCTCGGTGGTGACAGTGAATCCGGGCGGCACCGGCAGTCCCAGCCGGGTCATCTCGGCGAGGCCGGCGCCCTTGCCGCCCAGCAGGCCGGCCATCTCCCGGCTGCCCTCGGCGAACGTGTACACGTACTTGGTCGGCGTGCTCATCACGGCTCCGGACCTCTCGCTCAGGGGATCTCACTCATGGGGGACGACGGCCACGGGGCAGCCGGCGTGGTGAATGACTGCGTGCGCGACGGGGCCGGTGCGGGCGAGCGCCGGGCCCTGGGTGATCCGGCGGCCCACGACGAGCAGACTCGCCGCGCGGGCCGCACGGATCAACGGGGAAGCCGCCCGGCCCTCGATGAGGGTCTCGACGACTTCGACGCCGGGGTATTTGTCGCACCAGGGCTGCAGGACGGCGGTCATGAAGTCCCGCCACTCGGCGGCGCGCCACGGCTCCTCGATCAGGCCGATCTCCCCGGGGCCGAGCGCGAAGGGCGCGGGTGGCGGCCAGGCGTGGACCGCCCGCAGCCGGCTCCCGCGATCGCGTGCGGCCTCGAAGGCGAACTCGATCACCTCGTCGCACGGGTCCGCCAGGTCGAGCCCCAGCACCACATCCCGCCCACCACCCTCCTCGGGCTCGGCGCGCAGGTACACGCCCGCGCCCTTGCCGGCCGAAGGCACGAGGACGACGGGCCGCACGGCCCGCGCGACGACGCCGAGGGCGACCGAGCCCACCAGGAAACCCGTGAATCCGCTCAGCCCTCGCGAGCCGAGCACCAGCACGTCCGCCTGTGCGGCGGCCCGCACCAGGGCCGCGGTGGCGGGCCCCTCGACCTGCTCCTCCTCGAAGCGCACCTGCGGACAGGCGCGGCCGATGCGTTCCCCGGCCTGCCGCAGAGCCCGGCGCGCCATCAGACGCTGGGCCGCGGTGGCGGGCTCACCGTCCTGGCGAGGGTGCCAGCTCCAGACGTGCACGAGCCGCAGCGACCGCCCGCGCCGTACGGACTCGCGGGCGGCCCACTCGGCCGCCGCGAGGCTCTCGGCCGAACCGTCGACTCCGGCGATGACGGGCGGGGGCATGGCGCGCACCTCCTGCGCTTCGACTGCTCCTCGCTGCCAGCGTCGCCCCGGCGCCCCTCGCCGGGTATGGGCCGCCAGGGCTCGGGCCGGGTCCGATCGGCCCCCTTGGCGAGCCCGCCCGCTGCGACCGGTGGGCGCGCGGGGGAAACCCGGCCCGGGACCATGGGTCGTTCGGCCCCTGTGGGGTCGGCCGGCGGCGGGGCACCGTCAGGGGCATGAGGCTGTGCACGCGGATCGCCGTCGTCGGCGTGGGCAACGAGTTCCGGCGCGACGACGGCGTGGGCTGGGCCGTCGTGGCCCGGCTGAGGGAACGGGCCGCGCGGCAGTCGTGGCCGCGGGACGTCGTGCTGGCCACCTGCGACGGAGATCCCGCGCGGCTGATCGGGCTGTGGGAGGGCGTGGATCTGGCCGTCGTCGTGGACGCCGCCCACGCCCACCCGGGCACACCCGGCCGGGTGCACCGCCTCGCGCTGCGCGAGGCCCGCCTGGACGGACCGACGACCACCAGCTCGCACGGCCTGGGGCTCGGTGAGGCGGTGGAACTCGCGCGCGTCCTCGGTCTCCTGCCGCGCGAGCTGGTCGTGTACGCCGTGGAGGGCGCCGACAGCGACTTCGGGACCGGGCTGTCCCCCGCCGTGGCCGCCGCCGTGGACCCGCTCGCCGAAGCCGTCGAGAGCGACATCGCGCGACACCGGGAACCGCTGTCCGGGAACCGGCCGTGAACGCGCGGCGCTTCGAGGTGTACGGCATCGTCCAGGGCGTCGGCTTCCGTCCCTTCGTGTACCGGACCGCGGCCACACTCGGGCTGACCGGCTGGGTGGCCAACGTCAATGGTCACGTGGAGGGCGAGGTCGCCGGCCCCGCCGCGCAGGTCAAGGCGTTCGCCGACCGGTTGCGGTCGGATGCGCCGGCCCTGGCCGAGGTGCGCCGGATCCGCATGACCGAGGGCGGCGCCCGGCCGTCGTACGGCGAAGGGTTCCGGGTTCGCCACAGCATGCCCGCCTCCTGCGACCCGGCCGCGCGCGAGGTCCCGCCCGACGCCGCGATCTGCGACGCCTGCCTGAGCGAACTGCGCGACCCGGGCGACCGCCGGTACCGCTATCCGTTCGTCAACTGCACCGACTGCGGCCCCCGTGCAACGATCATCGAGGATCTGCCGTACGACCGGATCCGCACCACGATGCGGGGGTTCCCGCTGTGCGGCAACTGCGCCGCCGAGTACGCCGATCCCGGGGACCGGCGCTTCCACGCGGAACCCGTGGCCTGCCCGGTCTGCGGCCCCCGGCTCGCCTGGCAGGATCTGCGCGGCGAGAAAGCGTTGGGGGCGGCAGTCGACATGATCGCCGGCGGCGGGATCGTCGCCCTGAAGGGTCTGGGCGGCTATCAGCTGGTGTGCGACGCCGGTGATCCGCGCGCCGTGGCCGAGCTGAGGCGCCGCAAGCACCGTCCGGCGAAGCCGTTCGCCGTGATGGTCGACGGACTGCGCACCGCGTCGAGCCTGGCCATGGTCGGCGCGACGGAGGAGCGCGCCCTGACGTCTGCGGAACGTCCCGTCGTGCTCCTGGCCCGCCGCCGGACGCGAGGGAACTCCCGGCTCGCCCCGCAGGTGCACCCCGGTCTCCCGCGCGTCGGACTGTTCCTGCCGACCACAGGCCTGCACCACCTCCTCCTCGACGACCTGGCCCGGCCTCTCGTGGTCACCAGCGGCAACCTGAGCGACGAGCCCATCGCCGTGGACGACGCCGAGGCCCGCCGCACCCTGTCAGGTGTGGCCGACGGGTTCCTCACGCACGACCGCCCGATCCGGGCCCGCTACGACGACTCCGTGGTGCAGTTCGCCGGCCGGACCCGGATCACCGTCCGCCGCGCCCGAGGCCTCGCCCCCGGACCACTGCCCCTGCGCGTGCGCGCACCGGTCGCCGGTGCCGGGGCCCAGCTCAAGCACACCTTCACCCTCGCAGCCGACGGCCGTGCCGTCCTCGGTCCCCACACCGGTGACCTGTCCGACCTGGCGTCCCACGAGGCGTTCCAGGCGTCGTACGAGCACTTGAGGCACCTCACGGGCATCGAGCCGCGTGTCCTGGCGCACGACCTCCACCCCGGCTACCTGTCGACACAGTGGGCCAAGGCGCAGCCGCTGCGCCGTATCGCCGTACAGCACCACCACGCACATGTGGCCGCCTGCGCGGCCGAGCACGCGGTGCGCGGCCCCTTCCTCGGCATCGCCTACGACGGGCTCGGGCTCGGGGACGACGGCACTCTGTGGGGCGGCGAGATCCTCGTCGCCGATCTGACCGGCTACCGCCGCGTGGGCAGATTCGCGACCGCGCCCCTGCCCGGCGGCGACGCGGCGGTACGCCACCCCTCCCGCACCGCCCTCGGGCACCTGCTCGGCGGCGAGGCACTGGGCTCGCCCCGGCCCAACCCGTGGCTGACCCGCACCTTCACCGACCGGCTCGACCCGCACGAGGTCACCACCGTGACCGCCATGGTCGCCAGGAACGTCAACTGCCCCCGTGCCTCCAGCGCCGGACGGCTCTTCGACACGGTCGCCTCCCTGCTCGGCCTCGCCGACCGCGTCGGCTACGAGGGCGAGGCGGCCGTCCTGCTGGAGGCGGCGGCCGGTGACACGCACGCGGTGCCGCTCGCCCACCGGCTGGTGCGGGTGGACGGGCTGTGGGTGTACGACCCCGCCCCGACCCTCGCCGACCTGCTGGTGCGACAGCTCGACGGGGAGCCGGTGGCCCAGCTGGCCGCGGCCTTCCACCTGACCTTGGCGATCGTCACCGCGGACCTCGTGGCCCACGCGGTCGCCGAGGGCGCGCCGCACACGGTGTGCCTGGGCGGCGGCTGCTTCGTCAACCGGCGCCTGCTGACCGAGGTGCGGCGCCGGCTGCGCGCGCAGGGGCTGCGGGTGCTGGTCGGCGGTCAGGTGCCCGTCGGGGACGGCGGCATCAGCTACGGCCAGGCGGCGGTCGCGGCCGCGCGGCTGACCGGGAAGGAGTGAGGACCGATGTGCCTGGGGATCCCGGGGCTGGTGCTGGAGGTCCACGACGACGCGGGGCTGCGGATGGCGACCGTGGACTTCGGAGGGATACGGCGCGAGGTGTGCCTGAGCTGCACGCCGGAGGCGGAGGTCGGGTCGTACGTGATCGTGCACGTGGGGTTCGCCATCACGCTGGTCGACGAGGCGGAGGCCAAGCGGACGCTTGACGTGCTGCGCGCCATGGCGGGGGCGGTGGAGGGGGAACTGGGCGAGCCGCTGCCTGGGGAACGGGCCAAGAGCGGTCCGGGCGGCTGAACGGCGCTCACGGTCCCGTGGCCCGGGGGCCTGACGGCCCCATGACGGGACGGTCGGCCCATGCCCGCGACACCGGTCCGGCCACACGCTGGAAGTGGAACCGTCCGAAGCGAGGAGGACCGTCATGACCGCCGCCGTCGACACCGCCGTACTGGACCGGGACGGGCTCGGTTCTCTGGTCGACGCGCTCGTCGGCGACGGGCGGACCGTCGTCGGGCCGACCGTCCGGGACGGGGCCGTAGTGCTCGCCGAACTGGCCTCCGCGGACGAACTGCCCTACGGGTGGGGCGTCGAGCTGGACGCCGGGCGCTACCGGCTGGTCCCCCGCGACGACGGGGCCGTCTTCGCGCACAGCGCGGGACCGCAGTCCTGGAAGTCGTATCTGCACCCGGCGCGCGAGCGGCTGTGGAGCGCCGACCGTACACCGGAGGGTGACGTGTCCTTCGAGCGGCACGAGCCCGAGGCGCCGGCCTACGCGTTCCTCGGGGTACGGCCCTGCGATCTGCGGGCCATCACGATTCAGGACCGTGTGCTGACCGGGGGACGGTACGCGGACGACGGGTACGGCGCCCGCAGGCGGCGCGCGCTGATCATCGCCGCCGAGTGCACCGAGCCTGGCGCGACCTGCTTCTGCGTCTCCACGGGCGGCGGCCCCGCGGCCGACCCCGGATACGATCTCGCGCTCACCGAGGTCATCGACGACGACGGCCACCGGTTCCTCGTCCGGGTCGGCAGCGAGGAGGGCGCACAGCTGCTGGAGCACGTTCCCCACCACGATGCCGACATGGTCACCGAGGCCGTCGCACGCGCCTCGGTCGACGCCGCCCGGGACCGCATGGGCCGTGCGCTGCCGCCGGTCGACCTGCGCACGCTGCTGGGCGCGAGCCTGGAGGCCGATCGCTGGGACGACGTAGCCGAGCGATGTCTGACCTGCGGCAACTGCACGCTGGTCTGTCCCACCTGCTTCTGCACCACGACCGAGGAGGTCACCGACCTCACCGGGGATCACACCGAGCGGTGGCAGCGCTGGGACTCCTGCTTCGACCTGGACTTCTCGTTCCTGCACGAAGGCCCGGTGCGCCCCTCGGGGCGGGCCCGCTACCGGCAGTGGCTCACCCACAAGCTCTCCACCTGGCACGACCAGTTCGGCAGCTCCGGATGTGTCGGCTGCGGACGGTGCATCGCCTGGTGCCCCGCCGGTATCGACATCACGGAGGAAGTCGCCGCCCTGCACGCCGAGTCCCAGACGGAGGCATGAGCGATGACCCCCTCGATCGCCCTGCGCGTGACCCACGCGCTGTCCCCCGCCCACCGGGAGCGACTGCTGCGCGTGGCCCACGAGGTGGACCTGCCGCCGGGCGCCCGGCTCTTCGACGAGGGCGGACACGCCGACCGGTTCTGGATCGTCCGCGAGGGCACGGTCGCCCTGGACCTGCATGTGCCCGGCCATCGCACGCCGGTCATCGAGACGGTGGGCACCGGGGATCTGGTCGGCTGGTCGTGGCTGTTCGCGCCGTACGTCTGGCAGTTGGGCGCCTGCACGGTCACGCGGGTGACGGCCTACGAGTTCGACGCCGTGGCCGTGCGACTGATGTGCGAGGAGGACGCCGAGTTCGGCCGGGACGTCGCCGTATGGCTCGGCCGGGTGTTGTCCCAGCGGTTGAGCGCGGCCCGGACCCGGCTGGTCGACCTGTACGGGGCTCCGGCGGGCGGTGACGGGCGATGACGGGCGTACCCGTCCCGTATCTCGTGGTCGACCACCGACGCGAGACCTCGGACTCGGTCACCCTGTGGTTGGAACCGCTGGCCGAGGCGCTGGACGACTTCGCGCCGGGTCAGTTCGCGATGGTGCACTGCTTCGGGCGCGGGGAGATCCCGCTGTCCGTGAGCTCCGTCCAGGCCACGGGCGGGCTCGCCCACACCGTCCGCGCCGTGGGCGCGGTCTCCGCGGGACTGTGCGAGGCCCGCACCGGGTACGTACTGGGGCTGCGCGGTCCGTACGGCACCGGCTGGGAGCTGGAACAGGCGCGCGGCCGGGACCTGTTGGTCGTCGCGGGTGGCATCGGGCTCGCCCCGCTGCGGCCGCTGGTCCTGAGCGCGCTGGCCGAGCCGGCGGCGTACGGGCGGATCAGCGTGCTGATCGGCGCCAGGACCCCGGCCGACCTGATCGCCCGCGAGGAACCGAAGCTCTGGCGCACGGCGTACACCGGGGTGACCGTCGACTGGCCCGACCAGGACTGGCGCGGCGACGTCGGCGTGGTCACGCAGCTCCTGGACCGGGCTCCCTTCGAACCGGCGAACACCACCGCGTTCGTCTGCGGCCCCGAACCCATGATCCGCGCCACCTCCCGTGAACTCGCCCGGCTCGGCGTGCCCCCGCAGCGTGTCCGGGTCTCGCTGGAACGCAACATGCGCTGCGCCACCGGGCACTGCGGACACTGCCAGCTCGGCCCGCTGCTCGTGTGCCGGGACGGACCGGTCGTCGGCTGGGACCGGGCCGAACCCCTGCTTGCCGTAAGGGAGTTGTGACATGAGCGCCCCGACCCTCGCCGTGTTCAAACTGGCCTCCTGCGACGGCTGCCAGCTCACCCTGCTGGACTGCGAGGACGAACTCCTGTCGCTGGCGGGCGGGGTGCGCATCGCCCACTTCCTGGAGGCGTCCAGCGCGGTGGAGCCCGGACCCTACGACCTGACCCTCGTCGAGGGCTCGATCACCACGCCCCAGGACGCCGAGCGCATCCGTGCGATCCGGGCCGCCTCCCGTCACCTGGTGACGATCGGCGCCTGCGCGACGGCGGGCGGCATCCAGGCCCTGAGGAACTTCGCGGACGTGGAGGAGTTCCGGCGCGTGGTCTACGCACACCCCGAGTACCTCTCCACGCTCGCCACCTCCACCCCCGTCTCCGCACACGTGGACGTCGACTTCGAGCTGCGCGGCTGCCCGGTCGACCGGCGTCAGCTGCTCGAAGTGATCACGGCGTTCCTCGCCGGACGCAAGCCCGACGTGCCGAACCACAGCGTGTGCTTCGAGTGCAAGCAGCGCGGCACGGTGTGCGTCACCGTCGCGCACGGCACACCCTGCCTCGGACCGGTCACGCACGCCGGATGCGGAGCGCTGTGCCCCGCGTACGGACGCGGCTGCTTCGGCTGCTTCGGGCCGTCCGGGTCCGTCAACCTGCCCGCGCTCATCCCCCTGCTGCGCCGCGACGGTCTCGACGACGACGCCGTGGAGCGCTTCCTGCACACCTTCAACGCCGCCGCTTTCGACCAGGAGTTGAGGACGTCGTGACGCACCGCGGATCCCGTGTCCTGCATGTCGGCTCACTGTCCCGGGTCGAGGGCGAAGGCGCGCTGCGCCTGCGCGTCGAGGGCCGCACCGTCACCGAGGCGCACCTGGAGATCTACGAACCGCCGCGCTTCTTCGAGGCGTTCCTGCGCGGCCGCTCCTACACGGAGCCTCCGGACATCACCGCGCGGGTGTGCGGGATCTGCCCGGTGGCGTACCAGATGAGCGCCTGCGCGGCGATCGAGGACGCCTGCGGGGTGAGCGTCGACCCCGTGATCCGTGACCTGCGGCGGCTGTTGTACTGCGGGGAGTGGATCGAGAGCCAGGCCCTGCACATCTACCTGCTGCACGCCCCGGATTTCCTGGGCCGGGCGAGCGCGATCGAGCTGGCGCGCACGCACCGGGCCGAGGTCGAGCGGGGGCTGCGGCTGAAGAAGGCCGGCAACTCGTTGATGGAGGTGCTCGGGGGGCGGGCCATCCATCCCGTCAACGTGCGTCTCGGCGGCTTCCACCGAGCCCCGACGGGCGGCGAACTCCACTCCCTGTCCGAGGAGTTGAAGCGGGCACTCGACGATGCCTGGGCCACCGTGCGCTGGGTGTCCGGGTTCGAGTTCCCCGACGCGCACACCGACGCCGCCCTGCTCGCGCTCGCCCGCCCGGACACGTACGCGATAGAGACCGGTGTTCCCACCGTGCTGCGTGCCGACGGAACCTGGGGCTCCTTCCCGGTGCGGGACTTCACCGAGCGGGTCCGCGAGAGCCATGTCCCGCACTCCACCGCGCTGCACTCCCGGCTCGACGGGCACCTGCACCTGACCGGTTCCCTCGCCCGGTTCGCCGTCGGCGGCAGGCGGCTGTCGCCGGTCGCGATCCAGGCCGCGATCGAGGCCGGACTGGGTGACCCGCGCGAAGGCGCCGTGTGCCGCAACCCCTACCGGTCCATCCTGGTGCGGGCCGTGGAGATCGTGTACGCCGTCGGTGAGGCGCTGCGCATCGTCGAGGCGTACGAGCCTCCCAAGCACTCCTTCGTCGAAGTGCCGCCGCACGCAGGCGTCGGGCACGGCGCCACCGAGGCGCCCCGCGGGCTCCTCTACCACCGCTACGCACTGGCCGAGGACGGGACGGTGACCGACGCGCTGCTGATACCGCCCACCGCCCAGAACCAGGGCGCGATCGAGCACGACCTGCTCCGGCTCGCCCAGCGGGCCCTGGCCGAACACGACCCGAAAGACGAGGAGTTGACGGCTCTGTGCGAGCGGGCCATCCGCAACCACGACCCGTGCATCTCCTGCTCCACCCACTTCCTCGACCTGACGGTCGTCCGCACCACCCCGGGAGGCTCCCATGCCTGAATCCCCGTACACCGTGAGCGACGTGATGACCCACACCGTCATCGCCGTCGGGCGCGACGCGCCCTTCAAGGAGATCGTCGAACTCATCGACCAGTGGAAGGTCAGCGCCCTTCCCGTCCTGGAAGGCGAGGGCCGGGTGATCGGAGTGGTCTCCGAGGCCGACCTGCTGCCCAAGGAGGAGTTCCGCGACACCGACGAGGGGGATCTGGCGCAGCGGGCCAAGGCCGAGGGTGTCACCGCGGGTGAGCTGATGAGCACCCCGGCCGTGACCGTGCACGCGGACGCCTCGCTCGCCGAGGCCGCCCGGATCATGGCCCGGCGGCGCGTCAAGCGGCTGCCCGTCGTGGACGGCGTGGGCATCCTCCAGGGCGTGGTCAGCCGCGGTGATCTGCTCAAGGTCTTCCTGCGCGGGGACGAGGAGATCGCCGAGGAGATCCGGCACTCCGTACTGTCCCGGCTCCCGGTCACCACCGGCGCCCTGACCGTGACCGTGGCCGAGGGCGTGGTGACCCTCCACGGCTCCCTTCCCGAACGAACCCTGGTGCCAGTGGTGGCCCGCGCGGTCCGGGCGGTCGAGGGGGTCGTCGACATCCGGATGGACCTGACCCACCGATGAAGTACCTCGACGAGTACCGGGACCCCGTGCTCGCCCGGCGCCTGCTGGACGAGCTGCGGCAGGTCGCCGTGCACCCCTGGCGGATCATGGAGGTGTGCGGCGGGCAGACCCACACCCTGGTCCGCCAGGGCATCGACGAGCTGCTGCCCGCCGGTATGCGCATGATCCACGGCCCCGGCTGCCCGGTCTGCGTCACACCGCTGGAGACCCTGGACCGGGCCATGGCCGTCGCCGCCCGCCCCGGTGTGATCTTCACCAGCTTCGGCGACATGCTGCGCGTCCCCGGCACCGACACCGACCTGCTGTCCCTGCGGGCGCGGGGCGCGGACGTGCGGGTGGTGTACGCCCCGATGGACGCCGTACGCCTGGCCGCCGAGCACCCCGACCGCGAAGTGGTCTTCCTCGCGGTCGGGTTCGAGACGACGGCCCCGGCCAACGCCATGGCCGTGCTGCACGCCGCCCGCCTGGGCCTGGCCAACTTCTCGATGCTCGTCAGCCATGTCCTGGTGCCGCCCGCGATGACCGCGCTGCTCGACGACCCGGACTGCGAGGTGCAGGCGTTCCTGGCGGCCGGGCATGTGTGCGCGGTGATGGGCTGGCGCGAGTACGAGCCGATCGCCGACCGCTACCGGGTGCCGATCGTGGTCACCGGATTCGAGCCGCTGGACCTGCTGGAGGGCATCCTGATGGCCGTACGGCAGTTGGAGGCGGGCCGGCACGAGGTGGAGAACCAGTACGTACGGGCCGTGCGCCGGTCGGGCAACACCGCTGCCCAGGACGCGGTCCGCGAGGTCTTCCGGGTGACCGACCGGTCCTGGCGAGGGATCGGCGCACTGCCCGCGAGCGGCCTGGAACTCAACCACGACTACGCCCGGTTCGACGCATCCCGACGCTTCGACGTGGCCGGGCTGTGTCCGGTCGAGGACCCGGAGTGCGTGGCCGGCGCCATCCTCACCGGGGCGAAGCTGCCCACCGACTGCACCGCGTACGGCACCCGCTGCACGCCCCGTCATCCGCTCGGTGCACCGATGGTGTCGTCCGAGGGCACCTGCGCCGCGTTCTTCGCGGCCGGACGTACCAGGAGTGCGACATGAGCGTCGAATGCCCCACCCCGAACCACGAGGACGAGGTCGTGCTGCTGGGCCACGGAGCCGGTGGCCGGCTCACGGCGGAGCTGCTCGACGAGATCGTGCTGCCGGCCCTGGACGGTGAGCCGGGGCCCATGGAGGACGCGGCGCTGCTGCCCGGGTACCGGGAGCTGGTGATCAGCACCGACAGCTTCGTCGTCAGTCCGCTGTTCTTCCCCGGCGGCGACATCGGCTCGCTGGCCGTGCACGGCACGGTCAACGACCTCGCCATGCGGGGCGCCTGGCCCGTCGCCCTGTCGGTCTCCCTCATCATCGAGGAGGGCCTGCCGGTGGCCGAACTCCGTTCTGTGATGCGCTCGTTGGGCAAGGCCGCGCAGAGCGTCGGGGTACCGGTCGTCACCGGGGACACCAAGGTCGTGGGGCGGGGTGCGGCGGACCGGCTGTTCGTCAACACCACGGGGGTCGGGCAGCGGCACGGCTCCCTGCACCCGTCCGCCGCGCTGGCCCGGCCAGGGGACGCGGTCCTGCTGTCCGGTCCGATCGGACTGCACGGCACGACCGTGCTCAGCACCCGCGAAGGCCTCGGCTTCGAGGGGGACATCGCCTCCGACAGCCGGCCGCTGCACCGGCTGGTGCGCGCGCTGGCGCCGCTCGGTGCGGCGGTGCACGTGCTGCGCGACCCCACCAGGGGCGGCCTCGCCGCCGCCCTGAACGAGATCGCCCGCGACTCGGCCGTGGCCGTGGAGATCGAGGAGAGCGCCGTGCCCGTGCCCGGACCGGTCGCCGCCGCCTGCGACCTTCTGGGTCTGGACCCGCTGGTCGTCGCCAACGAGGGCTGTCTGGTCGCCTTCATGGAGCCGGCGGCCGCCGAGGAGGCGCTCACCGTGATGCGGTCGCTGCCGGAGGGCTCCGGGTCCGTACGCATCGGCGAGGTGCTGCCCGAGGGCCCGTCCGGACGGGTGACCCTGCGCACCCTCGTCGGTGCCCGGCGGATCGTGGACATGCCGTTGGGCGAGCAACTCCCCCGTATCTGCTGACGTGTCCGATGATCCCGGTCATCGTCGGAGCGGAACCGGGCCGTGGGTGAGCACCTGGCTGAGCGGGCGCCGCAGCGTCGAGCGGACATACGGAGGGCGGCCCAGACGCAACACCATCTGCGGATGGCGGCCCACCGTCACCCGTCGGTGCACCTTCTCGCGCAGATCGGGCCGTTCGAGGGGCTGGGTGTGGAAGGCCGCCATGACGCCGTGCCCGGCCGCGCACAGCAGGACGCGCTGAAGCGCCTGCCCCGCGATCAGCCAGTCGGCGCGTTGGTCGTAGGGCGTGCACAGGACGGCGACGATGCCCGTTCCGGCGCCGCGCCGGCGTTCCGGAACGGTGTACCGGCGGGACAGCCCGAGGTAGTCACGGCCGGCCAGGAGAGTGAGGTCGGGGTGGGCGCGGCACGCCGTGACCGGTACGCCGGTCGGCCCCACCCGGTGCGCCAGCTCGACGGCGCGCCACAGGTCCGCCCGGTCCGACCGCTCGGCGGTGTCCACCAGCCGGGCGAGCAGCGCCGCCTTCTCCGGGACGTCGAGCACCTGGAGGATCGCTCCCTCCGCCCGTGCCTGGTCGCGCAGGTCCGCGAGCAGTGCCTCCGTCACCGGCTCGGGCCCGAACGGCCCCCGGTGCGTGTGCCGCAAGGGCAGTGCCCGCGCCAGGGACTCCTCGTCGCCGGTGGGCGCGGCATGGGCCCCGAAACCGACCCGGGCCAGGAAATCCTGGTCCGCGAGCTCGGGCAGCACGTCCACGACCGGGCGGAAGCCCAGCTGATGTACGGCCGTCCGGACGTTGAAGAGGGCGGCCCCACAGGCGATGACCATCTCCCGCCCGCCCGGATCGGTCAGGGGCATCCGGCGCCCGGCGTCCGCGTGCACCTCGAAGGCCCTGTCATGGCCCTCCTCGACGAAGAACCAGGGCTGGCTGTTGTGCGGCGAGGGGGCGAAGGAGGCTGCGCGAGCGAGGTGAAGCGCCGCGCGACCGGGTTTCCCGCCCGTGACGGTCATCGTGGGTACCGCCCTTCGTGAGGCGTGCGCTCTCGGCCCCGGTGGCGTGGCCCGGCGGGAGCGGCCCTTCGGCAAACACCTGGCGTTGGGGCCATCGGCCAGGGACTTCGTGGCCCTGGGACCGTGCGCGGCAAGCGCTGTGCCGGAGGTGTCGCAGGAGAACCGCGCCGTCGGCCGGCGAGCATCGAGTGCGGCTCGCGGGGCGGGGAGGCCCCGGCGCCGGCCGCGTGCGCCGGGGATCGTCCATGCATCCGCGTCGTCGCACGGTCAACTCTGCCGGGCACCGGCCAGTTCCTGGGCGACCTGTGCCGCCCACTGCTCGATCGCGGTGAAGTCGCGGAAGTCGCCGCCCTTACCGCTGCGCAGGATCATGCCCGCGATCCGGCCCTTCGCGCCCTCCTCCAGGCAGCCGCCGAAAGTGACGTGCCCGCGGGCGTCGAGCCGGGTAATGGCCCGCCGTACCGCGGGAACGGGCGGGATGTCGCGCTCGGCGGCCGAGGCGTCGAGCGGGCCGCTGCTGAACAGCCACAGGGGGCGTTCGGCCAGGGCGTGGCGGTGCCGACGCAGGAAGCGGCGGGCGTCCTTGTGCCAGCGGCCGGCGTACAGGGCGCCTCCGACCACGACGGCGTCGCAGTCGCCGAGGTCCTCGACGGATGCGGCCGGACGCGCCCGGGCCGTGAGTCCCTCCTTGTTCAGCACCTCGGCCACGGCCTCGGCGATCTGCGCGGTGGATCCGTTCTTGGTGCCGTAGGCGACCAACACATCGGTGGTCATGGCGGGTCCGCCTCCTCTCGGGTCAGGTCCGGTGCAGCCAGTCGTCGGCCACACCGTGCAGCGCCTGCTCGTCGGGCTCGATCCGGGCGTCGTCGATCCGGTAGGTGAGCTTGTCGACGACGGCGACCACTCCGTCGACCCGGACCGTCATGGCGACCGCGATCTCGGTTTCGCTCTTGCGTTCCATCTGGCCGGCCAGGGTGACCACGCCGTCGGTGACCGAGACGTCCACGCTGCGCGGCGCCAGCCACAGTGCCCGCACGAGTACCTCGTCGATCACTTCCCTGCGGATCTCCGCGTCCGGCCGCAGGAACACCTGGAGCAGGTCGCGCCGGGTGACGATGCCGACCAGCCGGCCCTCCTCGTCCAGGACGGGCAGTCGCTCCACACGGTTCTTGGCCATGGTGCGGGCCGCCTCGACGATCGTGTTGTCGGCCCGGACCGTGACGGGCGGTTCGCTCATCAACTGGCCGGCGGTGCGCGCCCGGGCCTTCGCCGCCTGCCGGCGCGCGGCGGGTGTCAGGCCGGCCAGCTGGAAGCGCCTCTTGGGCTCGTACGGGTCGGGCAGCCGGGCTTGACGGGTCATCAGGTCGGTTTCGGAGATGACCCCGATGACCTTGTCGTCCTCGTCGAGAACCGGCAGTCCGCTGATGCGGTGTTCGCGGAGCAGACGGGCCACTTCCTTGAACGTGGTGCCGTACGTGGCGCGGACGACCTCCGTCGTCATGACGGAGCCCACTTTGCTGTGCTTCATGGCTGTCTCCTCCTCAACGGAGCCGGCGAAGGTAGGGGTCCTGCCGGCGACGCGGCAGCAGGCGGACGCGCGCGTCGAGGACGGTCACTCCGCCCGGCGCGGCGAGTACGGGGTTGAAGTCCGCCTCGGCGAGCTGGGCAAGGTCGCTCGCCATACGGGAGAGGCGGTGCAGCAGCTGTTCGAGGCCGGGGAGGTCCACGGGCCCGCCGCCGGCCGCACCGAAGAGAAGGGGAGCACAGCGCGGGGACGTGATCAGGTCGTGCACGTCGTGATCGGTGAGCGGAGCCAGACGTGCGGCGTGGTCGGCGAGGATCTCGGTGGCGGTGCCGCCGAGACCGAACAGGACGAGCGGTCCGAAGACCTGGTCCTGGACGACACCGGAGAACAGTTCGGTGCCGCGGTCCGCGAGCGGCTGGACCACCACCCCGGTGAGCAGTCCGGCGAACCGCGTCTCCAGGTCGCGGAAGGCGGCGCGGACCTGGCTGTCGCCGCGCAGGTCGAGGTGGACGGCGTGCTGCGCGCTCTTGTGGAGCAGACCGGGCCAGTGGCCCTTCATGACCACCCGGCCGTCGGCTCCGCGCATCCGGTCGGCGGCCAGGACGGCCTCGTCCTCCGTCGTGGCCCAGGCCCAGGGCAGCTGTGGAATGCCGTAGCAGTCCAAGAGCGCGGCACAGGTGTGCGGGTCGAGCCAGCCTCCGTCGGGGTGGGCCTCGAGGTAGGTCTCGACGCAGGCGTGGGCACGGGCGGTGTCGATGCCGTCGAGGTCGGGGACGGTACCGGCGGGGCGGGCGAGCCAGGCTGCACGGCGGGCGGCGTGGGCCAGCGCCCGCGCCGCGGCCTGGGGTTCGGCGTACGCGGGCACGGTGCCGCCGCCGGTGCGGGGCAACAGCTCCACGGGCAGGGCCTGTTCGAGGCGTACGACGACGACCGGCTTCGGTCGGTGCCCCGGCCTCGCGGTGACCGCCTTGACGAGGTCGTCCCCTGTGGCGGCCGCGACCGCGGTGGGAACGAGGGCCACCAGGACGGCGTCGACGCCCGGGTGCCGCATGATCCGGTCCACGCAGTCGCCCAGTTGTTCCTCCGTGACGGCGGCGGTGGCGTCCACCGGGTTGCCGATCGCGGCGCCGTCGGGCAGCACGGCGAGCAGGTCGTCGACGAGTTGCGGGGTGGGCGTCGGCAGGGTGAGTCCTGCTTCCGCGCAGGCGTCGGCGCTGAGCACACCCGCGCCGCCGGCGTTGGTGACGATCGCCACCCGCGATCCGGCGGGAAGGGGTTGGGAGTGCAACAGCGCGGCGGTCTCCAGGAGTTCGCCCACCGAACGGGCGGCGGTGACGCCGGCCTGGGTGAACAGGGCCTGGCGGGTCATCGTGCGGGTGGCTGCCGCTGCCGTGTGCGAGGCGGCGGCGCGACGCCCGGCGTCGGTGCGCCCGGCGTCCACGGTGAGCACCGGCATGTGCCGGGTCACCCGGCGAGCAGTGCGGGAGAAGGCGCGCGGGTTGCCGAACGACTCGAGGTGCAGCAGGGCGAGGTCGGTGTGTGCGTCGCTCTCCCACCACTGGAGCATGTCGTTGCCGCTGACGTCGTACTTGTCACCGAGCGAGACGAACGAGGACACGCCGATGCCCAGCCGGGACAGTCCGTCGAGCAGGGCGATGCCGACTCCGCCGGACTGCACGGCCACTCCGGCGGTGCCGGGGCGGGGGTGGTTCGCGGCGAAGGTCGCGTCGAGGCCGAGCTGCGGGTCGGTGTTCGTGATGCCCAGGCAGTTGGGTCCGACCATGCGCATTCCGTACGTGCGGCAGGCGGCCAGCAGGGCCTGCGCCTGCTCCGCGTCCAGCCCGGCGGTGACGACGAGCAGCGCGCGTACGCCTGCCTTGCCGCACTCCTCGGCGGTCGCGGGAACCGCCGCCGCGGGTACGGCGACCACCACGAGGTCGGGGGTCCGGGGCAGGGCGCTGACGCTCGAGTGCGAGGGTACGCCGAGGATGGAGGTCGCCGCGGGGTTCACCGCCCACAGCCGGCCGGTGTAGCCGCCGGCCTTCAGCTGGTGCAGGATGGCGCGGCCCACGGAGCCCGGCTTGCGGCCGGCGCCGACCACGGCGACCGCGGCCGGCCGCAGCAGGGGGCGCAGGCTCTCGACGTCGGCGGCCCGCCCGCGTTCCTCGACGGCCGTCAGATAGGTGTCGTCCTCGTCGAGCGCGATGGTGCAGCGCACTTCCGGTCCTTCGAAGCGGCGGGCCGTGCGCAGACCGAGGTCGGCGAACAGGCGCAGAACTTCCTGGTTCTCGCTCAGGGCGTCGGCGGTGAAGGAGGTGACGCCGTCCGTGCGGGCCGCGGACACCAGGTGCTCGACCAGGAGGGTGCCCACGCCCCGGTGGTGCAGTCCGTCGGCGACCGCGATGGAGATCTCGGCCTCGGTGCCGGATTCGCCGATGTCGTACTCGGCCAGACCGATCACCTGTCCCGACCGCTCGGCCAGCAGGGCGCGGTATCCGGCGCGCGGTGGGGCGCAGGCGCGGTCGGCGGCCATCTCGGCGGAGCGTCGGCTCGCCGCGAAGAACCTCAGGCGCAGGTTCTCCGCGGACATCTCCTCGTACAGGCCCTGCAGTTGGTCGTGGTCGTCCGCCTTCACGGGGCGGATGCGCACGGTGGTGCCGTCCGCGAGCAGGGCATGGGTCCGGGGTCCGCTGAGCGTGTCGTTCTTCATCGCGGTTCTCCTCCAGGTCTCTGTGCACTTCGAGCGTCCAGCGGAACGGGGCCGGGGCCCATGGGCTGACCGGCGGTGAGGTGAGGGCCGGTCGGCCCTCGGTGGCCGCGCGTCGCGGCCGGCCCGGGGCCGGGGCGAGGCCCTCCCTGATCGGGTCAGTGGTGCGGAAGCACGGCGACCGGGACGGTGGAGTGGTGCAGGACCGCGTGGGTGACGGGTCCGATGTGGGCGCCGAGGGACCTGCGGCGGACCCGGCGGCCCACGACGACCAAGGAGGCCTCACGGGACGCGTCGACCAGTTGGCGGCCGGGGCTGTCGGGACGGGACACCTCGACGACCTCCACCGACGGGTACTTCTGCCGCCAGGGACGCAAGACCTCGCTCAGCTCGGTGGCCTTCCGGCGGGCGACCTCGTCGTGGAACTGCGGGTCGAGGGAGAGGCCGTAGACGTAGTAGGGCGGCAGGTTCCAACCGGACACGACCCGTAGCGCGGTCTCGCGCCGGGCGGCTTCGTCGAAGGCGAACTCGATCACCCAATCGTCGGGGTCGTCGACGTCGAGGCCGAGCACGACGGGTCGGAACGGGGTACCGGCCGACGGGACGCCGACGGGGTCCGGCTCGTGCTCGTCGGCGGCCCGCTCCCCGGCGCGGACCAGGACGACCGGCTGCTCGGCATGGGCCACGACCGCCAGGCCGACGGATCCGAGCAGGAATCCGCTGATCCCGCTCAGCCGGCCCGAGCCGAGGACCAGCAGTTCGGCGTCCTTGGCAGCCTCCGTCAGGATGTCGGCCGGGCGGCCGGCCACGTCGTGCAGGTCGACTTCGAGGCCCGGGTGCCGCAGCCGGATGGCGTCCGCCGCGGTCCGCGGGATCGTCTCGCTCCAGTACTGCAGGGTCTCACCACCCAGAAGCGGGGCCTGCGCGGTCGGTTCGGGGACGGGCTCCGAGACGTGGAGCAGCTTCAGCGGCAGGTTGCGCGAGGCGGCTTCGCGGGCCGCCCACTCGGCGGCCGCGCGGCTCTCGGCGGAGCCGTCGAGACCTGCGACAACAGTGCGGACCATGATTCCGCCTCCTGATCTGGATGTCTGACTCCAGCGTGGTGCGGGCGGACCCGGTGAGGCAGGGGCCGCAGGTCCCCGAACGTGGCCGACCGGCCCCGGCGAGCGTGACGCGGCGGGCCCCGATCGGGGCCCGCCGTGCCGTTGCGGGGTCACTGGAGCCAGTGATTGCGGCTGACGAAGGGCAGGCGTGCCCACACCTTGCCCAGCCCCCAGACCGCGCCGGCGCCCGCGGCCGCCAGGGCGATGAGGACGACGGCGTAGATCACGTGGTAGTCCACGAACGGGTTCGTCGACATGCTCGGCGAGCCGTCCGACAGGTGCTTGGCCGGCGGCCACTCCGCGATCCACATGAGCGCCATCATGGCGGTGCCGGCGACAGCTGCGAGCCGCAGGCCGATCCCGGCGACGAGCGCCAGACCGACACCCAGCAGACCGAGCATGAACAGCCAGTCCGCCCAGGTGTCCCCCGCCCAGGCGTGGAACGTGGACTCCATCGGACCGGCGGCCACGCCGCTCAGAAAGCCCTTGGTCGGCGAGCCGCCGTCGATCCAGCCCTTGCCGGACTGGGTCGCGTAGCCGAAGCCGAAGGTCTTGTCCAGGAACGCCCACAGGAAGACGAACCCGGTCAGCAGCCGCAGTCCGGCGAACACGTACGCGCTGGTCGCCGTCGCGGTAGCGGCTGCGTCAGCCGTTCCCGTCCGCCGCAGCGACGGGAACCGGAACCCTGCGTGTCGGTGCGGATGATCGTGGACAGCCATGGTCGTGATCCTTCCGGGAGTCGTTGCCGTTCGCTGGTTCCTTGCACTGCCCAATCTGCTCGCCGCGCGGCAGCGGCGCCGCAGGCCGAAGGTCGGGACCCGGTGGGCTGAACGGCCCCTTCCACAGGACCTGTCGGGCCCGGCCGCAGGGGTGACACCGTGAAGGCCTGAACTTCGATCGTGGTTCTCTCCCAAAGGGACCGATCGACCCTGGTGTGTTCGGTCCCGGCAGGTGACCATCGTCCCCGTGGCCGTCCGCAGACGGCAGGTGACGGGGAGCGAGGGAGTCGGGATGAGCGAGGCACGCACCTCACCGCGCAGGACCCGATCCGGGTCTTCCTCCTCGACGACCACGAGGTCGTCCGCCGGGGTGTGAGGGACCTGCTGGACGCCGAGGACGACATCAGCGTGGCCGGCGACGCCGCCGACGCCGACCACGCACGCGCACTAGCCCCCGCCGTACGCCCCCACGTCGCCACCCTCGACGTCCGCCTGCCCGACAGCGACGGCATCACCGTCTGCCGCGAACTCCGCAGCCGCGTGCCGGAACTGGCGGTACTGATGCTCACCTCGTTCGACCACGAGGACGCCCTATTGGATCCTCGCCCTCATCGGCCACGGCCTCACCCACCGCGAGATCGGCACACAGCTCTACATCTCCGAGGAAACCGTCAAGAACCACATCTCCCGCCTCCTGGCCAAACTCGGAGTACAGCGCCGCGTCCAGGCCGCCGTCCTCGCCACCCACCTCGAACGCCCCCACCCACGACGGGCTGACTCACCGGGCCCGTCATCGGCGGACGAGCCGTTTCGGCTCGCGCAGGACCAGCTCGACCAGAAGCACCGTGGCCGTCAGGCCCAGGCACAGGGCCCACTGGAGCGGGTCGAGCCCTTGGTGCCGAACACCGTGCGGCCCCATGGCAGATGGACGGCGGCGATCTGCACGAAGAGGACGATCAGCCGACCGTCGGCCGCGACCCGGTCGCCTGCCATCAGCAGGACCACGGGCCCGGGCACCAGGGTGTCCGCCTCCGTCATCTGCTCCACACCGTCACGGCGAATCCGGGCGCTCGGCACCAGCCTCCGACGCAGCGCTTCCAAGCTGCGCCCGGCACGCCGCTCCAGTTGCGGAACTGGTCCAGGAACTTCAGCCATTCCGGACGCCGGGCAGGTTCGGTGAGCTGGTTCGGGCCATGGACGGCGACGCGTTCGGCGGCCTCTCTCGAACCCAGGCCGGCGCCCGGGTCGACACCAAGGCCTGCTTCCACCTGCGCCGGGGTCAACCGGTGAGCGTCCCGGGTGTCCGCCCCTGACGAGTCCGCTCGGCCTCCGCGGCGGTCAGGCCGTCGACGGTCAAGCCTTGCGGTGCGGGATGAACGCGATGGGGCAGTGTGCGTGATCGACGAGGATCCGGGCCGCGGAGACCCGCAGGGTGTCAGCGACCCCGTGCCGGGCCCCGATCACCACGAGTTGTGCGGTGGCGCTCGCCTCGACGAGGGCGTGCCCGGTCCAAACCCCCGACCGACGCTCGTGGACGACGATGTCGGGATACTTCTTCCGCAGCGCGGACAGGGCACGTGCGGTCCTGGTGCGCGGGTGCACGACGACCAGGTCGGTGCGGCGTCGGGTGGCCTCCGAGAAGGCGAACTCGGCAGCCTCGCGCGACGTGTCGTCCCCCAGCACCACGGGGCCGTCCGGTCCGGGCCTGCCCCGTATCACGAGCAGCGGGCCACGACTGCGGGCTGCCAACTGTCCAGCCACGGAGGCCCGAAGCCGGCCTCCCGCACCGGCCGCCGGGCCCCCGCCCACCACAGTGAGCGATGCCGTGCGCGACTCGGATTCCAGTACGGCCGACGGCTCGCCGATCAGGACGTCCTGCGTGACGGTCACCCCGGGGGCGATACGCCGGGCCACCCGTTGAGCCTCGTGCAGGGGGCCCGTGAGCCTCGCGCGCGCCGCGGCCCCGTCCCGGTCCCAGGGCGACGCTCCTGGCGGGATGTACGCCGACGACCAGGTGAAGGCGTGGGCCAGCCTGAGCCCCGTGCCCAACCGCTCAGCCTCCCTCGCCGCGGCTTCCACGGCGGCCAGGCTCGACGAACCGTCGACTCCCACAACGACAGGACCACTCATGACAGCCCTCCCCTTCCCCATGTCCGGCTGTCTCCGTCCCCACGGGACGGAGACAGCACCGAGCGGCCAGGGTCGGGGCCGGGCGTTGACCGCCGGCCCTACGGCCCCGTCCGAGGTCCACGGCTCCAGCCTCCGCTTGACTGCGCGGCGCCGCAGTGGGCCGTATGGGCCCGAGGAGCGCACCGTCCGGCCCTCACCCACGGCCGGGGGACAGCGAGCCTTGAGGTGGAGGCGGATGCGCGACGCCCTTGCGTCGCACCGAGCACCGGAGGTGCGGAGTGGTGGGCGTCCCGTGCGGCCGTGGGCCGGTGGCTGCCCGCCCTGCTGCTGCCGCAAACAGCGCTGCGGAGGTGAGGTACTCGAGCGCATGGAAGCCGAACTGCCGCACCGTTACGACGAGCTGATGGTGACCGATGTGACCGCACCCGGTCCGCTCATCCGGCGACCGGGAGGTCCGGGCGGACCAACGTGCCCGCGCGGCCGTGGAGCATCTCGTAGGCGGCGTCCAGGGCTCCGATCACGGCCAGGCCACCCGTGCGTTCGACGAACCGGGCGGCGGCCTCGGTCTTGGGCCTCATGGAACCGGCCGCGAAGTGTCCGTGGCGCAGGGTCGTGGGGGTGGCGTCGTGGAGCGGTTGCTGACGCGGGGTGCCGTAGTGGGCGTAGACGTTGGGTACGTCGGTGAGGACGAGGAGGAAATCGGCCTTGAGGTCCTCGGCGAGCAGGGCGGCCGTGAGGTCCTTGTCGACGACGGCTTCCGTACCGGTGAGAGAGCCGGTGTCGGCGTCCGCGATCACGGGGATGCCGCCGCCGCCGGCGCAGATCACGAGCGTCCCGCCGGTCAGGAGTTCGTGGATCGTGTCCGTCTCCACGACCCGCTCGGGCAACGGTGAAGCGACCACGCGCCTCCAGCCGGCGGTGTCCTCGGCGATCCGCCAGCCGTACTTGCGGGCAAGGCGGTCGGCCGCCTCCTGCGGCCACACCTGACCGACGAACTTCGTCGGCCGCATAAATGCCGGGTCGTCCGCCCGGACCACGGTGTGGGTGACCAGCGCCGCGATGCGGTGTCCGGGCAGGGTGTCGTACAAGGCGCGCAGCAGAAGGGAACCGATCATGCCCTGGGTCTGCGCGCCCAGGAGGTCGAGCGGGTAGGGGGCCTTGAGGGCCGGGTCGGTGGCGCTCTCCACGGCGAGCAGGCCGATCTGGGGGCCGTTGCCGTGGGTGAGGACGACCTCGTGGTCGATGGCGAGGGCGGCGATCGCCGTCGCCACCCGGTCGATGTTGGCGATCTGAACCTCCGCGTCCGGGTGTTCGCCACGGCGGAGCAGTGCGTTGCCGCCGAGAGCGACGACGATGCGCATGGTTCAGTCCTCCAGGGTGGCGACGAGAACGGCCTTGACGGTGTGCAGCCGGTTCTCCGCCTGATCGATGACGATCGAGGCGCGGGACGAGAAGACGGCGTCGGTGACCTTCAGCGCGTCCAGGCAGTGCATGAATCTGACGTCAGGGTTGCCGGTGAGCGCCGGCGGCGCGGCGACGGCGCCGGTGCAGACGACCAGCGCGGACGCGGCCGACGGGCCGAGTTGAGCCCTGGGAGCGGCCGTTGCCCCGCCCCTCGCCGACCCGGACATGGCTGTGCTCCTTGTGTTCGAAGTACTCGAAGCTGCGGTTTCTTCCCTCCTGCAGCGATCCTTCTCCGCCATGTCCACCCTGGTGAGCGGCCACAGGTCCCCGGCCCGGGCCATTGGTCCTGGTCCGGGACGGCCGGTCGGCCCACTCCACGGCTCAGAGCAGGTCAAGCACCTCGGTCACGGGTCGGCGGGGCGACTTGGTGCCGGGGGTGCCGTAGCCGAGGCGCAGAACCATGTGCACGAACCCCATGGCGGACGCGGGATCCCGGGCCAGCTCGCGCAGGTCGCGCTCTTCCAGGGCATGCGAACTGAGGCCTGTGGCCAGTCCGTACCGTGTGGCCAGCAGCAGGACACGCTCAAGCGCCTGCCCTGCCCGCAGCCAGTCGGCGGGGTGGTCGTGTCCGGTGCCCAGGAGTGCGAGGTTGGGGGTGGTCTCGAAGGCGGCCGCGGGTCGG
Organism: Streptomyces sp. NPDC057253; assembly: GCF_042669125.1. Taxonomy (NCBI): domain Bacteria; kingdom Bacillati; phylum Actinomycetota; class Actinomycetes; order Kitasatosporales; family Streptomycetaceae; genus Streptomyces; species Streptomyces sp. NPDC057253. The sequence continues at coordinate 63,968 of NZ_JBHUXV010000047.1, forward strand.
CCGGTCACATGCCGACGGCCGGCGAAGTCCCGGACCGGGGCCCGCCCGGAGCGCATACGCGGTCCGAAGGCCTGTTCCGGGATCCCGTCGCCGGCCAGCAAGCCCCGGTGCGTCCACCGCTGTATGTCGTCGAGGCGCTCGGGCTCCAGAGTGTCGCGACCTTCGGCGTCACGTACGTGGTCGAGCAGGGCCTCCAGGTGCCAAGCACGAGGGAAGAGGAGCTGCGCGCCCTCCTGCGCGGCGGCGTCCCGCAGCGTCTTCTCGACGTTCGCGGGTATCGGCCGGTCCGCGAAGGGGTGACGACTGGTGTGGCGCCGCTCGATCGCCGGGAACAGCGCGGACGCCTCGCGGTCGAGCGGGCCGGTCTCGCCGATCCGGACCGCGGCCAGCAGGTACGGGTCGGACGGATCGGGAAGCAGCCGGGAGTGGGTGTCCAGGCCCCGGTGCGCCGCGGCGACTCGGAGGTTGAACAGGGCCGCTCCGCAGCCGAGGTGCAGGGCACGGTGGTCGGGGTCGGTGCGGGGCATCGCGCGGCCGAGGTCGGCACGCAGTTCGAGGATGCGTCCGGTGGAGTGCCAACGGAAGTGCCACGGCTGGGCGTTGTGCAGCGAGGGAGCGGCCGTCGCGGCCGTGACCAGCGCCGTGACGGCCCTCTCGTCGAGTGGAGGCGTCTGCATGCGGCACACCTCCCCTCAGGGTTTGGTGAGACCGACGTCGTCGGAGCGCAGTACGGACAGGCGGCGCCAGTACTCGTCCTCGTCGATCTCGCCCCGGGCGAAGCGCTCGGCGAGCAGTTGCTCGGGGGACGGTGGGACGTGGGTGCGCGGCTGTTGCGGAGTATGGGTCAGGGATCGGTACAGCAGCACGGCGACGGTGATGAGCAGGGCCCAGAAGAGGACCGTGCCGACCGACATGGCGAACCAGTCCCAGCCGGTCATGTCGTGGTGGTTCCAGTACACGGCGGTCACTCCCTCTCTGTCGTGTCCTCAGGGGTGCGGGACCACGGCGACGGGACAGTCGACGTGGTGGACGACGGCGTGGGTGACGGGACCGGTTCGGGGTCCCACAGGCCGGTCGGCGAGCCGGTGACCGACGACGAGGAGGGAGGCGCCGGACGCGGCGCGCAGCAGTACCGACTGTGCCCGGCCGGTGGCAACGGTCGCCAGGACCTCGACCTCGGGGTACTTCTCCCGCCACGGCCTCAGCAGGTCGCCGAGGAGTTCGCGCGGGGTGTCAGCGGTGGTCTCGTGCGGTTGCGGACCGAGCCGTCCGCCGGGCTGCCGGGCGTACACCGCACGCAGTCGGGCGCCGCGCAGCCGGGCGCCGCGCAGCCGGGCCTCCTCGAAGGCGAACGCGATCGTCTCGTCACTCGGGTCGGCGACATCGACACCCACGACCACGTCGCGATGTCCGGTGCGAAGGGAAGCGCTGCCGTCCGCCGCGGGCAGGTGCTCGTCCGTGGCCTCTTCTCCGGCCCGGACCAGCACCACGGGGCATTCGGCCTTCGCGATCACGCCCCACGCCACGGATCCCACGAGGAAGCCCGTGAAACCGCTCAGGCCGCGCGAGCCCATTACCACCAGGTCCGCCTGTGCGGCCGCCTGCAGCAGCACCTCGGTGGCGGGGCCGGGTACCTGTTCGTCGTCGAGGCGTGTGCCGGGGTTCGCCGCGCGGACGCGGTCCTCCGCCTGTCGCAGTACGCGGCGCGCGAGGTGGCGTTGCACCGCGCCCGCGGACGCCTCTGTGCCGGGACGCGGGCCCCGCTCCCAGGCGTGCACCAGCCGCAGGCGCCGGCCGCGGCGCTCCGCCTCACGCATGGCCCATTCGGCCGCGGCGAGGCTTTCGGCGGACCCGTCCACCACTGCGATCACCGGCGCGAGCATGACGTACACCTCACCGCTACTCGGACTGCCTCTCATGGCCAGCTTCGCGTCCGGCGCGGTCGGACGGTATGGGCCGCCCGGGGCTGTCCGAGGGCCTTCCGGCCCCAGGGAAGCGTGCGCCCAGTAGGGGCGGCGTCGTCCGGGTGGCTCGGCACGGGGCCGCCAGGGGCGGGTGGCGTGCGTGTGCCCTTCGTCGGCGCCAAGCACCGCTCGGGGCCCGCAACAACGGATTGGGGCGTCGGGTCGGTCTCGGGGGCGACGCCGGGTCACACCTGCTGGGGCACGATCGCCACCGGGCAGTGCGCGTGGTGCAGGAGTGTGTGGCCCACGCGGCCCAGTTGCAGGCCGAAGTGACCGGTGCGGCGGCGGGCTCCCACGATCACCAGGTCCGCGGCGGCGGAGCGGTTGAGCAACACCTTGCGGGCCGGCCCCTCCACCGTGTGACGGCGCACCTGGACTCCGGGATGGTCGGCCACCGCGTCGTGCAGCAGGCCGTCGAGCCGCGCCGACGCCCGCTCCTCGTGGAGATGCGCCACGTCCTCGGCCGGCCGGGGCTCGTCGGCGCTCTCGTAGGCGGGGCAGCGCCATGCGCGTACGACGTCGAGGACGCCGCCGCGGGCCTCGGCCTCACGGAAGGCGAACCGCACGGCTTCAGCGCCGGACTCGGGCTCGCCCGCGCCGAGCAGGATCCGTTCGTGCGCTCCCTCCACACCGGCCATGTCGCCCCTGACCACGATCACCGGGCAGTGCGCCCGGGCCGCCACGGCCAGCCCGACAGAGCCGAGCAGCAGGCCCTTCAGTTCGCCGCGTCCACGCGAACCCGTCACCAGCGCGCAGGCGTCGTGGCCCGCACGCAACAGCGCGTCCAGCGCTTCCGCGGGAACCACGTCCGCGGACACCTTGACCTCGGGATTGCGTCGCTGGACCCGCTCCAGGCCAGTCCCCACGATGTTCTCCGCCATCACCTGCTCGGACGGGCGGTCCAGATCCGCGGACGGCACGACGTCCTCGTAACGCTCCCACAGGGAGGCGTACACCAGCCGCAACGGCAGGCCCTGCCGGGCCGCTTCGTCCACCGTCCAGTCGAGCGCGACCAGGCTGGAGTCCGATCCGTCGACACCCACGACCAGGGGCAGCTCCATCGTCCCCACCACCTTTCGTCGGACCGCACGGATGTGCGGCGCAAGCCTCCACCCTCACCGTCCCGCCGGTGACCGGTCTCTGCCAGGGGCCGTTCGGCCCCCGAGTGGGACGCGCTGAGCGAGACCGCTCACCAGGCAACTCGGCCCGCTGACCTGCCCGCTCAGCCCCTGGGCCGGATCGGGCTCCGGCCGGACGCTGCAAACGAGGCAGTGAAGGAGGACACACCATGAAAGTCACGAAGACCGGCTCTGTGATGGTCGGCGACGTCGTCACCGTCGACCGCGCCACCCCGTTCAAGCAAGTCGCCCGTGTGCTGGGCGAGCACCGCATCAGCGGGGTGCCGGTCGTCGACGAGGACGACAGGGTCCTCGGGGTGATCTCGGAGACGGACCTGATGCCCCGGCAGGCCCTGGGCACGCAGGCCCACTCGTGGCTCGGCCGGCTGCGGCGCGGTGTCCGCAGGTCCCTTGCCAAGAGCCGTGCCCGGACCGCTGGTGGACTCGTGTCGGCGCCCGCCGTGACCGTGCGGGTCGACGACACCGTTCCCGAGGCCGCCCGGCTCATGGCCCGTCGCCGCGTCGAACGGCTGCCCGTGGTGGACGGGAGGACCGGCTCGTCGGCATCGTGACCCGCCGCGATCTCCTGGAGGTCTTCCTGCGCGGCGACGAGGAGATCCGCCGGACCGTGGAGCAGGAGGTGCTCCTCAACACCCTGTGGCTGGCTCCGCAGAACATCGACGTCTCCGTCCGCAACGGTGTCGTGACCCTCGCCGGGGAGCTGGACCGCCGCAGCGAGAAATCCATCGCACTGCGCACGACAGGGCGGGTGGGCGGAGTCGTCGGCGTGGTCGACCGGCTCGACGACACCCGGCTCCAGCCGGCCGATCAGGCCCTGTACGGCGTGGCCGGCGACTGGCTGCGCAAGTTGTGACCTCTTGTCGGACACACTGGGCCTGATCGCGTTCATGGCGACGCCGGGCATGGTTCGGCGGCCCGGTGAGCGCGAGGTGGTAGCGGCACGGACATCGCACTCACTCTCCCGAGTTCGTGATGGCGATCGGCAGAGTTCGTGATGGCGATCGACCTGCCCGCCCGCATCGGCTCCCTCCGCATCATGCTCACGCCTCCGCCCGCGCTGCCCGCACAGCGCCACGCGGCCGTGCTGTCCGTCGGCGCCCGGTGCACCGTGCGCCACGCGCTGCGGCAGCCGCCGGCGGTCGTGCTCGCACTGGCGCCTGAGGGATGGTGAGGGCGGGTGCCGCC
>NZ_JBHUXV010000048.1:0-67044 GCF_042669125.1 Streptomyces sp. NPDC057253
TCCCGGCGGAGAAAGCCCGCGACCAAGTACGGCGCAAGAAGAACGAACTCATCGACCAGGCCGACCAGTACGACACCCGCCCCACCGGCACGCCCGCCTCTCTCACCGACGCTACGGTAAGTGAGGATTGAGGGCTCGTGGAACTCCAAGAAGGCGCAGCGAGGTGTCAGACACGTCCATAACTGCCGGCCAACAGCGGTTGCGGAGCTTTGGCAGCGGCCCTACGGGCCCGCCGCTACCTCTTCGGGACTGTCAAACGAGTGGTGTAACTGGGTAGTTGAGATTACTGACGGGCCGCCGACAGGCGGCCGTCGAAGGTGATGTCGAAGGCGTTCAGGGCGGTCTTCCAGCGCATGGTCCATCGGGCTTGGCCCTTGCCCGTGGGATCGAGGGACATGATCGCCATGTAGACGCACTTCAGGGCGGCTTGCTCGTTGGGGAAGTGCCCGCGAGCTTTGACCGCCCGGCGGATCCGCGCGTTCACCGACTCGATCGCGTTCGTCGTGCAGACGATGCGGCGGATCTCGGTGTCGAACCGCAGGAACGGGGTGAATTCCTCCCAGGCGTTCTCCCACAGTTTCACGATCGCCGGATACTTCCTGCCCCACGAGTCGGTGAACTCCGCGAACCGGTCCAGGGCGGCCTCCTCGGTCGGAGCCGTGTAGACGGGCTTGAGGAGACGCGCGATCTTGTCCCAGTCCTGACGGGCGGCATAGCGGAAGGAGTTCCGCAGCAGATGCACGACACAGGTCTGCACGATCGTCCTGGGCCAGACCGTCTCCACCGCCTCGGGCAGGCCTTTCAACCCGTCGCAGACCAGCATGAGCACGTCGCTGACGCCGCGGTTCTTGATCTCGGTGAGGATGTGCAGCCAGTGCTTGGCGCCCTCGCCGCCATCGCCAGCCCACAACCCCAGGATCTCCCGCCGACCCTCGGTGGTGACGGCCAGGGCCACATAGATGGGCCGGTTGGCGACCGCGCCGTCGCGGATCTTCACGTGGATGGCGTCGATGAAGACCACCGGATAGACGGCGTCGAGAGGACGGCTCTGCCATTCGGCCATGCCCTCGAGGACCTGGTCGGTGATGGTCGAAATGGTCTGGCGGGAGACTTCGGCGCCATAGACCTCGGCCAGGTGGGCTTGCACCTCGCCAGTGGTCAAGCCCTTCGCGGCGAGCGAGATGACCATCTCGTCGACGCCGGTCAGGCGCTTCTGTCGCTTCTTGATGATCTTCGGTTCGAAGGAGCCTTCCCGGTCGCGCGGCACCGATATCTCGACCGGGCCGACGTCGGTCAGCACGGTCTTGGAGCGCTTGCCGTTGCGGGAGTTGCCGCCGTTCTTGCCGGCCGGGTCGTGCTTGTCATAGCCGAGATGGTCCGTGATCTCGCCTTCCAGGGCGGACTCCAGCAACCGCTTGGTCAACTGTTGCAGCAGACCGCCTTCACCAGTCAGCTGCAGCCCCTCCGCCTGGGCCCGGTGCACCAACTCGTCGATCAACTGGTCGTCCACAGCCTTCGCCGACACTGCACTTGCGGACTCGCCACCCTCGGCCTCGGACACGTTCTCACTGGTCATCGATGCATCTTCCATGATCGGGAGTTACACCGAACGTCTTACAGTCCCACCTCTTCTTGACGAACTCGACGAAGGCCGCCCAGTTTTTCGGCTCGACGGCCAGCAAGCCGCGGCTGCGGTCCTTTGTATCCCGGACCATCACTCTCGTCGTGGTGTTGTCGGCCACTTCTACGCAGTTCTCGGTCCCGGTGTATGAGCTTGTACGCCAGTTCGGGCCCACGCGCTGCATGGTGATCTCCTAATCGCTCGGTAGCTGATCGAAGTACTGGACGGCGTTGAGGATGAGGTCGCGGACGGCGGTGCCGTAGACCGATGACTGCTTCAACAGGGCGAAGGCCTTGGCATACAGGTCGATCTCTCGAGGCTGAGTGACGGAGAACTCGGCCGAGTAGGTCTCCACCAGGACGAGCTTGTCATCGAACATCGAGAAGCCGTGACCGAGCCAGATCTGTGTAGCGGCGGCGCGAGGCACGATGCCGAGGCTGATACGGGGCAATCCCATCAAGGCCAGTAGGCGGTCGAGTTGGGCTTTCATCACCTCGGGCCCGCCGACGTTGGAGTACAGGGCTTGCTCGCCCAGGAGGACGTTGTAGATCCGGTTGCCCTCGTAGAGGTACCGCTGACGTTCGAGGCGCTTGCCTACCGCCGACTCGGTGTCGTTGGGGAACTCGAGGAAGCGGACCGCCTGGTGGAAGATCTCGGCGGCGTAGTCCGCCGTCTGAAAGGTGCCCCAGACCAGGTTGGGGTGCCAGATCCGGAAGACCTTGGTCCTGGCGTACACAGGCAGAGACTTCTTCTGCCTGGTCGCGGCACCCGTCTGGACCTGCCGGCGCCACTCCAGCCACAGCTCGTCGATGTGGCGCACGGTGGCTACCAGGTCAGGGATGTGCTCCTCCTGCCGGGTCGCCATACACCAGGCCCGGATGTCCTGCTCACTGGCGTTCTGCTTACCGTGCTCCAGTCGGGACACCTTCGATTCCTGCCACCCGAGGGCGCGGGCCAGGGCCCGACCGCTGGTGAATCCGGCATCTTTCCGGAAACCACGCAGCCGGGCGCCCAGTGCCTCGCGCGCTTCTTGTGCTTGGTTGCTCACGGATGGTTCAGGACTTGTACTCGCGGTGCGGGGTGGCCAGGCTCCAGAGCAGGTCCCGGACGCGGACGCACTCGGCAACGACCTCGGAAGCCTCAATCAGCTCCGAGCCGAGCACGCGGCCGTCGGCGTCAAAGTGTCCGACGGCCAGGAGGCGGCCGTCGAACAGCCACCAGTCGTTGCCGCCCATGGGGATGACCAACTCGTCGGGAAGAAAGTGACGGGGCAGCCACCGGATGTCCTCGCCGGCCTCTTCGTTGTGCGTGGTCGCCCTGTGCTCCCACTGGATGTAGGACGAGTGGGGCTCGGTGACGACCCGTACGCGTCGGACGGTCTTGCCCTCGCTGGTGACCCGTTTGATGAGCTGCGTCCACGGCTCCATGTACGAGTAGTCGACAGGCTCGCCGCGCAGCCAACTCTGGTACGGGCCGTCCTCGTCCGGGACGGAGTAGTCGTCTTTCAGCTCCAGGTGGAAGGCGTCGGACGTGAAGGTCTCAAAGAGCTGGTTGCGCTTGGCGCTGGCGATCAGCTCCACGCGGTTCCTCCAGTAGGGTGGTGATCGCGGTCTTGGGGACCTCGACCACGGTCTCGTAGTCCGGAATCTCCATCTGGGACAGGGCCTCGGGGTCGGTCACCTCCGCGCCCTGGACGACGTAGGTGCCGCCGGGCGTGAGGATCATGATTGGGTCCTCGAGCCGCTTGAACTCGCCGGCCGTCAGTCCGTCCTCCTTCAGGAACTCGAACAATTCCGTCGGCACCTCTACAGCCGTCTGCCCTTCGGGGACGTCGAGCTGCATCAGCAGGTCGTTCGCGAAGATCTTCCAGCCCTGGACGAGGTAGGTGTCCTGGTCCGTGGCGTACAGAGTGGGGCAGTCGCCCACGGTGGAGTTCTTACCAAGGAACCGTAGCTTCATGGCGCTCTCCTTGTCTGCTGCCTTGCGCTTGTTTGCGCGACAGCCCGATGGTCGAGGGCCTGTTCAAGGCCGTCAATCGGCTTGCTGCAAACTCGCGCAATCTTCTTGGGAGTTGGACGACGGCCGCTCTACGGTCGTTCTCGAACCCAAGTCCGCGCAGGCAGCGTCGAGGGGAGAAGAGTGGTGGCGAGCGTGACCGAGGAACCCGAGGCCGGCGTCGACAGCTTGCCCATCGATGTGGAGCTGCTCTCGGACACCACAGATGACGTGCTGAAGATGGAGCTGAGCACGTCGACCCGAGAGGACATCGACTTCAAGACCACCAGGCTCCTCGGTCTCCTGAGCCTGCTCCTGGCCGAAGACCTCGGCGCTGATCACGATGACGAAGCCATGGACCTGTTCCGCCAGGCGTACAAGCTGTTGGAGCTGACCAACCGCCCCGGCAGACAGACGCCGAGTTTCGCGGCCTTCTTCTTCATGCGCGACGTAGCCAACCTCACCCGGCGCCTGATGTGGGTCTACGCCGAGAGAAACGGCGGGGTGCCACGATGACTGACAGAAGGCTGCCTGGCGTGGGTGACGAGGTCGAGTACCAGCCCGGATGCCGAGCGATCGTGACGGACGTCAACCACGGCGTGCCCATCCTCCGGGCCGCGGCTCGTTCCGAGTGGCCAGCCGACAACCCAGACCAGCTCGTTGTGACACGGACTCGCCAGGAGCGCATCCAGGCCGGGGCATGACCCCTCGCCAGTGGGTCCAGGGCACATGTCTGCTCTGCCGTCGCCCCGATCAGCTCGTGATCTTCATAGGCCCAGTCGCGGTAGGCGGCCTGTCAACCCCCGCCTTCGCGTGTGGCGACCGCTGCGCGTGGTGTCGCCACGTCGTTTGCTCCTACAACCAGCGGCGGGACGCGCGTCCTGCCGTGTAGCTCCCACTCCGGCTTGGTTCCCCTGTGCGAGCCGGGGTGGGGCTTGAGCCCCAGGAGGTATTGGATGCACCAGCTGATCGTCAGCCCGTTCTTGGACGGCTACCTGGTTGTCCGGCCCGGCAGTGCCACCTGTGTGCGCTTGCCGGCCGAGCGCTACGAGGACATACAGCACTGTGCCCAGACGGACGACCACGTACCTGACTGGCTGGCGACCACCGCCGCCGAAGCCTGGGGCCTTGACTTGGACGGTCAGAACGCCGGTTCGGCGCTTTTGGTACGCGCACCGACCGAGTTCGGATTTGCCCGGGCGAGTTGGGAGATCAACCTCTACTGCAACTTCGGCTGCAAGCACTGCTACCTCGGCGAGCGCCCTCTGGCTGGCCTCAGCTGGGAAGACAAGGTCAAGCTCATCGACACCTTCCGCGATGCCGGGGTGCTGTGGCTGCAGATGACGGGCGGTGAACCCACGGTCGACCCCGACTTCGAGGGCGCGTACCGGTACGCCTACCGCCAGGGCATGATGCTCACGGTCTCCACCAACGCCTCGCGTCTGTGGAGGCCCGAGCTGCTGCGACTGTTCCGTGACTGCCCGCCGTATCGCGTCGTCGTCAGCATGTACGGCGCCACGGAGGAGTCGTTCGACGAACTCACCCAGCGCAGGGGCGCCTGGAAGAACTTCCAGAAGGGCATGGTCGCGGCCCGCAACGCCGGTCTGCCCCTGCGGGCCTCCGTCGTGGTCACCGAGGACAACGCTCACGAGGTCGACGCCATGGTGGCCCTCGTCCAAAGCTGGGGTCTCGATCACCACGTCTACACCAACATGCAGCCGACCTTCTCCGGCACCGGCGAGCCCCTGCTCGTCCAGTCCACGGAGCACCTGCGTAAGCGACCGGTCTTCCAGGGCTGCAACGCCGGCGTCACCTTCTTCCACGCCGACCCCCACGCCAAGGTCTCGATCTGCAAGATCGGCCGCGATGACCAGATCGACCTCATGGCCGAAGGCCTCGAGGGACTTCGCCGACTCGGAGCCATCTCCGACCGGCTGATGCTTCGCACCGGTGGCTGCTCGGGCTGCTCGCTCTCCGGCTCCTGCCGGGTGTGCCGACCGCTCGCCAAGGTCTACCAGGAGGCGAAGGCACCGCTGAACACCTACTGCCAGCACGCAGACACCAAGGAGATGGTGCACGCATGAGTCCCGTACCCGTCGAGATCCTCACCAGCCGCCCGCCGGTCGTCCGCCCGACCGTGTCCGCCACGCTCGTCGCGACCACGGCGGTCGTCATCGAAACAAACGCCGATGCCCTGATGGAGGCCAGCGCCTGCTCCTGCGCGGCCGGCGACGACAACCCGAACTGACCCTTCCGGTCACCAGTGCTCAGGTCCTGACGCAATCGCGTCAGGACCTGAGCCTTCGAGTACGAGATGAGTACCCTAAGCACATGCGATTCCGCTGGGACTGGCTTCGTCCAGTGCTGCTGGCGCCCTACGTGCCAACCATCGGACCGGTCCATCCGTCCGTCTTGACCGAGGACCTGTTCACGGACACCCTGATCGCGGCCTCCACCGAGCGCTGGTTCCTGCGCTACGACAAGGACATCCGCTGGTCCGACAGCAAGGACGAGACCGTCCTTGTCCAGGACATCGCCCACCAACCCGGCGAGACGCTCATTCCCACGCTGTCCCGACGCGGCGCTGGCGTCGTCAAGGTCCACCTCTACGGCATTGAGCCCGGCAGCGCTCTCGCGGCGACCGAGCTGGCCCACAAGCTAGCCGCCGAACATGGGGCAGCGACGGCACGGATCGTGCGCTTCCTCGGTCCGGAGTCTCCGGACGGGCGCGGTACGCGCATCCAGCTCCAGGACTTCAAGACGGCCGTCTGCCCGGCTCCTGATGGCCCTGTCCGTCTCTTCCATGAGTGGCCGGCCGGCGTACGAGACACCTTCGCCGGCTTCGCCGAACGGATGGCCGCCCACGGCTTCGCCTTCCTCCACCAGCAGATGCAGGCCGCAACGGTCGGCCCCGTCCTGACAGCCGTCGTGAAGGGCCGGGTGGCCGGCGCCATCGGCCCTATGGAGGTCAGACCCGACGCGATCGGCGTCCCTCAGCTGATGCCGCAGTACTTCGGCATCCTTTCCGAGCACCGCGGCAAGGGACTGGGACGCCTGATGTGGCGCGCCGCGATGCACTGGGGACAAAACCACGGAGCCGCGTACCAGCTTCTCCAGACCGAGGTCGCAGGCGCCTCAGATCATCTATGCCGCTCCGAGGGGCTGACGTCGCTCGGCTTCACGTACTGGCAGGCCGCCTGATCTGCGTCCAAGCCCTACGAGTTGGTGCGTGATAGAGGGTGAGGCGTCGTGCCTGATCGATGGCATGATCCGGAGATGGCGATCATGGTCAATCGGGCAGTGCTGGCACATCGGCTGTTCACGGGGATCTCCCGGAGCCATCTCACACACCTGGTCCAGGAGTGGGCAGTGCCGTGGCAGACCAGGATCGACGGCCGTCGCCACGCTGCACGAGGCGGGGGTCAGGAAGCGCGCCGAAGGTGCCGGGGCCCGTCACCAACTGATGGGCTCCCTCGCTCGCGCACTCGAAGCCTTCCTTACTCAGCACGGCCTCGCCCTTCCCACCGATCAGGCGCAACGGCTCGCCGCCGGACGCCGACGATGCCGCATCGACGCCATCCCGCTCCCGTTGCGAACGCCGGTGCAGGCGTTCGCCGAGTCCATGCCGCGAGCACGCGAGTGCGCCAGGAAGGCCGGCACTCTGCCTCGCACCGACAGCACCATCGAAACAGCTCTGGCCATCGTCCGTGACCTCGCCCGCTTCCTGACCGGCACGCGCAACAAGCAGGACTGGGCCCTGACCGACGTCCACGATGTCGAAGCCTTCCGTGCGGCCATGACCAAGGCCCGTCAACGTGGACTGATCGTGCTGCGGCAGTACTTCCGCTTCGCCCGCTCCCACAAGATCGTGCTCATCGACCCCACGCTGGGAGTCAAGGCCAAGGGCCCGTCGGGGTTCAGTGGCACCACCGTCGCCGTCGACCAGCAGCGACAACTGTTCCGCCGCTGGACCACCACCGACGCGCACCCTCATGAGGCGCTACTCGGAATCCTGGTCCTCCTCCACGCGGCCTCCAGCAGCGAGGTCCGGCTCCTGCGCCTGGACGACCTCGATCCCACCAACGGCACCATCCGCCTGGGCAAACGGCCGCATCCGGTGCCCATGCGCCCCGTCAGCTGGTCGACGCTGCAACGCTGGCTGGCCCACCGCGCGAACTGGGGCACCGACAACCCCTACGTGATCGTCACCCGGATCACCAAGACCTCTCAGCCACCTCCTGGACCCTTGCAGCATCCCACCCCGAACCCTGCGGAGCACCCGACTTGCCGACCTGGTGAACACCCTCGATCCCACAGCGCTCGGCATGGACCCCGAAGGCGTCATGATCTACCTCGCCGATCACGTCGACGCCGGTCGGCTCGCGCAGCGCAAGGAGAACGCACCGGGGTCAGGCACTGCGTGACCGGCACAATGTCCCGGTGACCCTCTTTACCTGCGCGAACTGCGAGCACCCTCTCACCTGCGATCTGCAGGAATCACAGGCCGCCCCGGCCAGCGATCACCAGTCCGGCCATCGCATCGCCGACCCGCGGGTGCCGCAGGGCACCTATGCGATCCACTACGACGCCACGCTGTTCATCCTGCATCCTGACGACGTGCCAGGCACCGCTCTGCATCCCGACTCAGGACGTCGTGGCGGCTGCTGCGGACTTCACGGCCAGGACGGTCCCAACCTCGTCTGCGCAGATTGCGGCGCCGAGGTTGCCACCAAGGAATCGGACTGCTGGACCGACAACTTGGTGGCGCTGATAACCGCCGCAGTCGTCAGCAGCACGGAGTCTCCATCTGGAACCTGTTGACTTTCGGCGCCACCTCGCACACGTTGGCCAGAACATGTGCGCTTTGGCGAAAGCCTCGTTCCCCGGAGCCGTTTGCCGAGGCATTCACCATCGCCCGTGACGCCGGGCTGATATCCGCCCCGCACGCAGGGGAACTCGCCGGTCCAGCCAGCGTACGCTCCGCACTCGACGCGCTCGGCGCGCAACGCATTGCCCACGGGATACGGGCAGTCGATGACCCCTCGCTCCTGGCCCGCCTGGCTGCACAAGGCGTGGTCCTCGACGTCTGCCCCACATCCAACGTCGCCCTCGGCGTCGTGGAATCCCTCTCTGCCCATCCCCTCCCGAAGCTGCTACATGCCGGCGTCCGCTGCACCCTCAACGCCGACGACCCTCTCTTGTTCGGCCCCGGCTTGCTGGAAGAGTACGCGACAGCCCGCACGACTCTCGCCCTCACGGACCACCAACTCGCCGCGATAGCCCGCACCTCCATCGAGTCCTCTGGCGCCCCCCGCACCCTCGCGGAGAAAGCGATCACACTCATCGGCGACTCCTACAACACCTCGACGCTGCGCATCGCGGCGGTTTCGCCCAGCGCACTCGAATCGCTGCGCGAGCGTTCAGGACTTCCACTCAAACCGGCGTGAGGCCGACACAGCCGGCACGGTGACCCCATGTAAGTGAGAGGCTGCTGCACGGCAGGCCACCAACAGCCGAACTGGACGGCACCCGCTCGCCGAAGTGGAAAGCCGCATGGGTTGATTGGGTGTGGCAGAGGGCGGACTGTGGATCGTCCCGCCTGCTGGGGGCTGGGGGGAACCACGTATCCGGCTACGTAATCCTGTGGTGAGGGTCCCGGGTTCAGGGGGGTGTCAGCGGGGCCGGAAATGATGGATGTCATGACTGATGAGCGATACTCCCGGCTTGCTGCCCAACATCTTCCCGGCGATCTCGTTCAGCGGTGGACGGCTCTCCTGCGCCTGTGCGCACGCCTGCGCCAGGCCGAAGCCGACGAGCAGATCGTGGCTGTCCTCGGTGGGGCCCCGGCGCTTCCGGCTGGGGTCGCCTGGCCCGAGTGGCCCGGGTATGGCCCTTTGTCCTTCGTCGCTTCAGTGCGGTGTGCCGCACTGCCCCGAGACGAACTTGCCACGGAGTTCCCCCAGGACGGAACCCTGCTCTTCTTCTACTTCGAAGGCCAGGTGGACGAACACGCCTTCGTGTCCGTCGACGACCCCGAAACCTGGGCAGGTGCCCAGGTGCTGTACATCCCGGAGAACACCCCCGTCCTGCCGACAGACACTCCCCCTGCCCTGGAGGCATTCCCACGCGTGGAACTCAGTGCGGACCCCGGCCAAAGCGCCCCGGACTTGTGGCTGCCCCAGGCCCGGCGCGCACTGCTCGGCGACACCCGGCACTGGCCCCACCCCCGCGACACCCCGGCCGAGCTCAAACCGTTCGTCCGCGCCTTCGGGCAGCTGCGTACCCGTATCGGCCACCAGATCGGCGGCCACGGCGTGCCCGTCCAGGGCCCGGTGGAGTACGAGATCGCGAACGCGACGCTCGGCGGCATGCACACACTGGGCGACCGACCGCTGGACCAGGAAGCCGAACGCTGGGTTCTGCTTGCCCAGTTCGGCAGCGACAGCGACGCGAAGATGACCTGGGGCGAGGAGGGCGCCCTCTATTGGCTCATCCGCTCCGAAGACCTCGCCGCCCACCGATTCGACGAGGCACGGCTCATCGTGCAGGGATAGTAACCGTAAATCGTGATCATGTTGGGGCCGCCACCTGCTCAGTTTCAGTGGTCTGCTTCGGAGCGGCCCTGGGGGCTGTGCCGCTGCTGGTCAGGGCGGCCGGAGTCTGTTGGGAGGGGTCCAGGGTGCCGGGGTCGGTTTCGAGGGCGGCGGCAACGCCGACTGATGTGATGCGGGCACGGGCAGAGACGGCGATGAGCCTTCCAGCTCCGTTGGTGGCACTGTGGAGTATGAGGGACGGCCTTCTCACAGAGTCCGGTGTCGCGGTGTACTCGGCGGGTGACATCGGTGAACGCAACGCCACTTACGAAGTCGTGCGATACGCGCCAGGTTTCCTCCTCGTCGGCGATGACGGTGGTGGCCGAGGATTCCTCCTGCGTGCCGATGACCCGGACTCCGCCGTCTTCTCCTCCGGTCTGGGCGATCTGGAGCCTGCGGACTTCGACGTCGTGTCCGCGGATTTCGCGTCCTGGATCGAATCGCTGCGTCCTGCCCCGTCCTGCTGACAAAGGGCGGGGCGGCACCCAGTCGGGGTGGCTCGCCAGGTGTGGCCGCTCGACGCCTACGACGACCCGGCGGCCACATGTGAACGGTGAATGATCGCTCCGTCGGGCATCGAAGTGCGCGAACTGCTGAGAGGTCAGACGGAGCGTGAGCGACGCTCTCAAGGCGCGGGCGGCACGGGAACTGATGAGGCTCTGCTGCGTCCAATTGTTCAATACCGGCGTCATCGATGACGTACTCCTCATCTGGATCGCGAAGACCGCGAGTATGGACGCCGCGTGCTCGATCGATGTCCAGCTGCTGTGCGGACAGGGACTCGCCGAGACAAAGGCATACCTCTCGCTCCTTCGTACACCGGAAGCGAAGGCGGCCCAACAGCGGCTGCTTGAGTCCGAAGAGGCGGGCGATTTCGAGGGCTTCCGCGTCGAGGAGTACTCGGCCCAGTACGCCGACTACCACGAGCGAGACAGCTGGTCGCGATCCGATCTTCCCCGCCTCGGGTGCCTTGTGTGTTGCCGATATCGAAGCCACCCTCTCGCAGAATGTCCGCGCCCGCAGCCTGCGCAACACCGGCTACCGCGGCTTGGCGAAAGCCCACGTCCCGCCCGTGGCCACCGCGCTGGCCTGCACCGTCGCCCGCATCGCCGACTCGATGAACACAAGGCGTTGTGGGCCTAGTTCGCCCCGCTGTTGCCGGTCCGGCGACAGCGGGGTGTTCAACTCGTGTGTCCGCGGACGGGCGCCCTGAGCCCGGTCAGGTCCCATACCCGCACTGTCTTGTCGTGGCCGCAGGTGACGGCGACGGGCCGGCCGACCACGACGGCCGTCTCCAGCGACCAGATGCCGTGTTCGAAGCCGGTCAAGGCGGATCGGAGTCGGAACGTCAAATCAGCACGCGCCCTTGAGTGCCCGCCCCGTGTTCGAGGTGCCCAACCGACGCTGCCGATTGCCGGGCCCCGGCGTCACGAAAGTGAGGCGAGGAGCCCGGTCCCTCCCGCCAGCATTCCAGGCTGCCCGAGGGCGCGGAAGTCGGCCTCGACCGCTGCCAGGTCGAGGGCGCCGGCGCGCACGGCGCGGTATCGGACGACCGACCACAGGAAAACGTCGAGGTTGTCGAACTGCGTCTCGGCCTCTATGACCTCCTCCTCGTGGAACCACACCCCGACCCGGCCGTTGGCCAGCACGACGTAGTAGTTGCCTCCTCCGTCGGCGCCGAGGGACCACACATCGTCATCGGAAAGCTCCGTCTCATAGTCGGAGTCGAGGATCTGGCACTCGTTGGCCGCGAAGTCGAAGCCGTACGACCAGTCGTATATATCAAGAAACCCTGCTGGCATGGTTCCCGATCGGACCCTGCGGTCGAAGCCCGCCAACGCCGTCGCGGCGTCACGCGGAAGCCTGGCGAGGAACGGTTCGACCGGACGGGTCGACGCCGCGATGTCGACCCGCGGCTCGTCGGGGAACCAGCGCGCCAGGTCGGCGTCCAGATCCCGATTCACGTACCCGACCAATTGATCAACGGTGAGAGGCATGCGGTGAGGCTAGCCCAGAGAGAAATGAGCACGGCGTCCAGATCACGAGTCAGGTATGCGATTGCGTGGTTCACCGACGTCTTCCCGGGATGCGTACGCGTGAGGTCACGGCCGTCTTCGATCAACTGCGTAATCCAACACGCAAAATCGCAGCGGGAGGGTGCCGCGGGCGTTTTTGCCGATGGGGCGGTCTACTGTGCCGATCACGTCTGACGACCGGCGATCGACGGACCAAGCTGAACCCGCCGTGGTGGATGAGTTGTCGACTGAGTAAAGCCCTCAACTCCTCGACTCCACCGCCATCTTCCAGTAGGCCACGGGGCACTCCGGCCAGCCCAGTGACCGTGCGGGGGCTGGCCCCCGCTCCTGTCGGGGCACCAACAAACAGCAGCTGTGTCGTAGGGCACCGCTGAACCGCGTGAGTAGACCCAAAGGGCTCCGGGCGAACGTCCTGGGCACTTTCGAAGGCATCGTCATGGCCGTGGCGGGCAGTGCCCCCGCGTACTCGCTCGCGGTGACCACTGCGGTGCTCGTCGGCACGGTCGGCTTCGCCGCCCCTGCCGCGCTGCTCTACTGCGCGATACCGATGTTCGGCATCGCTTGGGCGTTCGCCTACCTGGGGCGGCTGGACATCAACGCCGGCGCCAGCTACTCCTGGGTGGCCCGCGCCCTCCACCCCTCCCTGGGGTTCCTCAGTGGCTGGGTGCTGATGGTCTCGGCCACGATCTTCATGGTCGTGGGGGGTCGCTGCCGGCGGGCAGCATGACGTTGTCCCTTTCGCCCCGGATATGGCCGAGAAGACCGCACTGGCGACCGCGGTCGGCGCGGCCTGGTTCCTGGTGATGCTCGTCGTCGTGCTCATGGGGGCGCGACTGACGGTCCACGCCCAGATGATCATGTCCGGCATCGAACTGCTCATTCTGCTCGGCTTCCCGCCCACAGCGTCTTCCGCCCACCGGTCGACCCTCGGGACAGGGTGACCGTGGCCCTGCTGCTCACCCGGGAAACACCCGAGGACCGCCGCTCAGTCGCCCGGTATTCCGAGGCGATCGCGCTGGCCCACCGCAGCCGGCCCCCTTTCTGCACCGACGCCGTACGCGGCGATCTCTCCCGCCGGATGCTCCTGGAGGTGTGGGGATGGCCCGCCGATCGGTTGGATGCCGAGGCCTCGGCGCGCGGGTTGGTCTCCGCGGCACACGCCATCGAGACAGCGAAGCGACTGGTCCCCGGCTACCTCGAAGAGAGGAACAGCCACACGGAGGAGGAGTTCAGCAGTGCGCCATTTCGACATGCTTGCGCTACGGGGCACGGTGCGAGCCTGCTTCCCGGAAGAAACCTGGCAGGCCGTGACTCCCTTCCTCACCGCGTTCGGGATCACCAGGGTCGCGAGACTGACCAGCCTGGATTGCATCGGGCTTCCGGTGTGGACCGCGATCCGGCCCGCATCCCGGACACTGAGCGGATCGCAGGGCAAGGCGCCACCGACCTCCTCGCGGCGCTCTCGGCGGTGATGGAGACGATCGAGCTGTGGCACGTGGAACAGCCGCTGCCCATCACCACACGTGGCCCGGCCCGGGCCGTCGCACCGAACTGCCCAGTCTCCGCACGGCCCTTGACCATCCGGTACGACGAGGACGTCCTGGCTCGGATGGTCTGGGAGTGGACAAGATCCAGCCGATGAGTTGTCCGAGGCTGTAGATGTCGCTGGCGGCGATGCTGTCGTGGCCGTCGATTGATCAGGTGGTCCGCCAAGACTGATGATCGTCGAGGAGTCCCGTTGTTTGGCTGCCGCTTCGGGCCGGTGATCGGTTGATCAGCCCCCGCGGATCCATATCGTCTGTCCGCCGTGCGAGGTGCGGAGCGGCGCCTGCGGCGGCTCCCCTGTCAGTGTCGTATCGGGGTTGCCGATCAGGACGAACGGGGCCCAGTCCACAGGTAGTTCGAAACCATGGGGTTCCCGGGAGATCTCCTGCTGGGCGTAGGTGAGTGAGGCGCCTACTGTGAAGCCACGGGCTAGAGCATCATAGAAGCAGTCGAAGAAGACGGCGCTCGAATCGTCTGACGTCTCCCACAGTGCGGCGAGAGCCATGCTCAAGACCTGTGGATCGAGCTCGGGGAGCACGCGAAGGGCGTACCTTCCCGAGTGATCGACTGATGGTCATCGAGTAGGCCGGTGTTCGCAGCACCGGTCGGGAAGGCACGCTCGTGCTCAGCGTAGTCAACGACGACGGCTCCACGCCGAAAGGCTCCTCGATCGACGAGATCGTCCGAGAGGGCGCCCGGCGGATGCTCGCGGCGGCCCTGGAGGCCGAAGTCAACGCGTACATAGCCGAGCTGGCCGACCAGCGCGACGACACCGGCCGGCGGCTCGTGGTGCGCAACGGCTACCACCAGCCCAGGAGGGTCACCACCGCGGCCGCGACGGTCGAGGTGAAGGCCCCGCGGGTGAACGACAAGCGTGTGGATGAGGAGACAGGCGAGCGCAAGCGATTCAGCTCGGCAATCCTGCCGCCGTGGTGCCGCAAGTCCCCGAAGATCAGCGAGGTGCTGCCATTGCTCTACCTGCACGGCCTCTCCTCGGGGGACTTCGTCCCGGCCTTGGAGCAGTTCCTCGGCAGCGCTGCCGGGCTCTCGCCGGCCACGGTCACCCGGCTCACCCAGCAGTGGCAGGCCGACCACACCGCCTTCATGGACCGTGACCTGTCCCAGGTCGACTATGTGTACGTGTGGGCCGACGGCATCCACCTCAACATCCGCTTGGAGGAGGCCAAAGCCTGCGTCCTGGTCCTTATAGGGGTCCGAGCCGACGGTTCCAAGGAACTGGTCGCCCTCGCCGACGGCTACCGCGAATCGGCAGAATCGTGGGCCGACTTGATGCGCGACTGCGCCCGCCGGGGCATGCGCGCCCCCGTCCTGGCGGTCGGTGACGGCGCTCTTGGCTTCTGGAAGGCCCTGGCCGAGGTGTTCCCCGCTACCCGCGAGCAGCGGTGCTGGGTTCATAAAACGGCCAACGTCCTCGACTCCATGCCGAAGTCCGCGCAGCCCGGAGCGAAGAAAGCGATCCAGGACATTTACAACGCCGAGGACCGCGACCACGCCGCGGCGGCGGTCAAGACGTTCGAGAAGCTCTACGGCGCGAAGTTCCCCAAGGCCGTCAAGAAGATCACCGACGACCAGGAGCAGCTGCTGGCGTTTTACAACTACCCCGCCGAGCACTGGATCCACCTGCGCACCACGAACCCCATCGAGTCCACGTTCTCCACCGTCCGCCTGCGGACCAAGGTCACCCGCGGGGCCGGCTCCCGCACCGCCGCCCTGGCGATGGTCTTCAAGCTGGTGGAGTCCGCCCAGCAGCGGTGGCGGGCCGTGAACGCGCCTCACCTGGTTGCTCTTGTCCGGGCAGGTGCCCGCTTCGAGCGCGGCCAGCTCGTCGAGCGTCCCACCGCCGTGGCAGCATGACCGGCTCCAGCCACGCCCCCAGGGAGGCATCCGCCATGTCCGACCTCGACAGCCAGGTTCCCTACTGGGACGCCGCCGCGGCCACGAAGACGTTCACCCACCCGCTCCATCTGTCCTGGCTCGACGGGATCAGCAGGCACGCCGCGATCCTCGACTACGGATGCGGCTACGGCCGCGTCATGGAGGAGCTCGAACAGCACGGCTTCGACAACCTCACGGGCGCCGACATCTCGCCAGGAATGATCAAACGGGCACGCTACCTGCATCCCACCATGCGCTTTGCAGCCCTGGATGCACCGCCGCTCTCGCCTTACCCGGACGCCGGCTTCGACGCGGTCCTGCTCTTTGCCGTGCTGACCTGCGTCCCCGGCGATGAAGCCCAGCGCCGGTTGATCGCCGAGCTGAACCGCATCCTCAAGCCCGGCGGAATCCTCTACATCAGCGATCTACTGTTGCAAGACGACGAAAGCAACCGCAGCCGCTACAGCCGCTATGCCCACCACTACGGCGCCTACGGCGTGTTCGAAACCGGCGACGGCGCCGTCTGCCGCCATCACTCCCGCGAGTGGCTCTCCACCCTGCTGACCGGGTTCGAAACCGTCGACACCCGGACCATCACGGTGGCCACCATGAACGGGCATGAATCAGCAGGGATCCAGATACTCGCCCGCAAGCCCACCGTGACGTGAGCGCAGCTGAGATCCACAGGTATTGACAATGACTCCCAGCGGAAAGAAGATCGGCTACGAGATCCAGATCTCGCCGATCGCGAGTGGCTCTGTGGACAGCAGGACCCGCACCGCGGTGAACGACGGCCTTACACCACTGTGGCTCGTGACAAACGAGAACTCGCTCGCCATTGATCGGGCCCCTTGGGCCAGGCTGAACATCCAGCGATGGCAGGACGTGGGCAGTCGGGACGCCTTGCGCGTACGAGGAGGCGTGAAGGCGTTGCGCATGGTCCGCTGTGACTGGAGCACTCAGCGCGAATGCCCCAGGACGGGTACTCGGTGTGGCGGCTGGCACGCCACGTGGGAACCGACGCAGGCGCACTACGACGACATGGTGCGCATGACCGCCACGGGCGAGCTTGTGACGCTGTTCATGCGAGCGCGCACAGGGCGGCGGCGTGGATGGCACATGTGGGTGAAGCCGTCGGACAAGGCGGAGTTCCTGCAGGGCCGTCCGGAATCGGATCCCTATCTGCCAGCGTCGGCTGCCGACTCGGCCACCGCTCTCCTGCCCGCCGAGCCGCTCCCGCCCGACCTGCAGTGCCACTACGGCGAGGACAGCGGGATACGTGCGGAACTCGCGCGGCCCCGCGACAGTGGCGATCCCATCGATGCCTCCGACTGGCTGTCGAAGGAGCCGCCACCGGAGTACAGGTCCACGTGGAACGTGGACGGCTGGGAGATTCCGGGCGACGTAGTTGCGGCGAGGCTAGCGTTGGACTCCGCCCTACAGCACCTTGCGACACTCGCCGACACCCTCCCGGCAGGAGCGGACATCGCGGCGGGACGATTCGACATCACGCACGTACGACGAGAGCAGTGGCTCGCAGCCCAGGAAGAGTGCAGGCGACTGGCCTCCGCCCTGACGGCCCACCCATGGCTGCCCTCGACCCACGACCCGTTCAGTGCCCGCAGAGCTGTCTTCGCCGCCGCGCGCAAGGCTCAAGCCGTGGAACCCGCCCACGCGACGTATCAGCCCTAAAGAGCTGACGTCCTGAAAGACCGCCAGCCTCGAATGCAGACGCCCTCGCCGGAACAAGCCACGGGGGTGTCTCACCTCTCATAACTGGCCCTAACAAAGCCTCTGGACGTGCCGGTGGGTGATCGGGCAGACAGCGAGGCCGAGGAAGGCCTCGTGGATGTCGTCGCGTCGTTCCCAGCGGATGCGCAGGCGGCGGAAGCCGTGTAGCCAGGAGATCGTTTGCTCGCCAACCCACCGGAACGTGCCCAGGCCGGTGCCGTGCGGCTGGCCGCGTTCGGCGATCGCGGGCCGGATGCCACGCTGCCGCAAGAGCCGGCGGTACTTGTCGTGGTCGTAGCCGCGGTCGGCGAAGAGCATGTCGGGCCGTCTGCGGGGTCGGCCGACGACGCCGGCCACGGGCGGGATCTTGTCCAGCAGGGGCAGCAGTGGGGTGATGTCGTTGCGGTTGCCGCCGGTCAGCGACACCGCGAGCGGGATGCCCTGGCCGTCGGTGATGATGTGGTGCTTGCTGCCCGGTCGTGCACGGTCGACCGGGCTGGGTCCGCTTTTGGGCCCCGGCGGGCGGCCCGGACGTGGGAAGAGTCGATCACCGCCCGCGACCAGTCCAGCTGGTTCTTCGACCGCAGCTTGTTCAGCAGCAGCTGGTGCAGTTGGTCCCACACGCCGGCCTCGTTCCAGGCCGCAAGACGCCGCCAACAGGTCATGCCCGAGCCGAAGCCGCGGTCAGTTGGGGGAAGTTGGCGCGCATGTTGTCGACCAGGATCTCGCGCATTTCGGTGCTGATCAGGGTGCGTGCATCGGTTGTGGTGACGTGCCTGGGTCGTGATTCCTCTGGACCAGGCAACTTCTGGCACGCCTTCCTGCTACACACCAGGCGTCGCCGAGTTCTGCGAGCAGCGGTTCGGCCGCTTCCTGCACCACCAACCCGGGTTCCTCGACAAGGAGGAGCACGGCGGCGGCAGGGCCCTGTCCGCGCTGACCGTCGACTCGATCACCCTCGCCGGGTACGAGATCGACATGGAGTTCTGGCCCGAGCTGGACCTCGCCGACTGCTCGCAGTGCCACGCGAACTGTTCGGACAGCCCGAACCACCCGTAGCGGGTTCCCCTGTCGGTCCTCGGTCTGTGCCACGCTGTGGCCAGGCCGGGGGCCAACCCCGTTCCCGCTCGACCAACGCAGGAGACCGCGGGTGGACCGCATCGAATGGCACGACCTACCACCATCGACCCGGGCTGCCGTCGAGCGGTACACCGGCCCGGTCGAGACGGCCGAGACCGCGCCGCACGGCGTCATGTCTCGGCTCGCCTGCACCATCCAGACACCAGCGGGGCGGGCATTCGTCAAGGGCACTCGGCACGATGTCCCACAAGCGTGGGTCTATCGCCACGAGGCGCGAGTCACCCGATGCGCACCCCTGGCGGCCAGCGTGCTGTGGGGGGTCGACGCCGGCGGATGGATGCTCTACGGATACGAGTACATCGCCGGCCGACACCCAAACCTGGCCCCAGGGTCCGACGATCTCGCCCTTCTCCTGCACACGCTTACCGTTACGTCCGAGGCGCCATGGCCCGAGGCACTCAACAAGAAGCCGCTTCACACACGGTGGACCGAGTTCCTGCCCCAGGACATACCGCCCGGGCTCCAAGGCCGA
Organism: Streptomyces sp. NPDC057253; assembly: GCF_042669125.1. NCBI lineage: Bacteria > Bacillati > Actinomycetota > Actinomycetes > Kitasatosporales > Streptomycetaceae > Streptomyces > Streptomyces sp. NPDC057253. Next base: position 19,030 of record NZ_JBHUXV010000048.1, read on the forward strand.
GCGCTCTCCCACACGGACATGTCCCCGCACAACATGCTGGTGACGCACAGCGGCAAGCTGCTGCTACTGGACTGGGCCCTTTCCTGCCCCGCCCCCACATGGGCCGACACGGCGCTAACGGTGCCCCGTCTGATCTCCGCCGGCCACACGCCGGAACAGGCCGAGACGATCGCACTCAAGGTGCCCGCATACCGTGCGGCCGACCCTGCCACCGTCACAACGTTCGCGCGCACCGTCCACGCCGCATGGCAGGACTGGGAACGAACGCGCCCCATGCCTCATAGAGCTGCTCTCACCGCCGCCGCCCAGGCATGGGCCACGGACCGCGAGAAAGGCCAGCAGACGGGCCCGCACGCCCTTTCTCCTTGATCGGCCGCACCGCCCCTGGTCCCCCGCAGGCACGACGCGGTCCTCTGAGTACATGACGCCCCCGCTTCCTTCGAAAAAGCTACCGGGGGCCCGTCTCCTGCCTCGGTACAGACTCAGAACATGCTGCGCGAAGCCCACGAGGCTCCCCCAAGAGGAGTCCGCAGTGAGCCAGTCCCCGGCCCGCGCGGCCGCGTTCTCCGCCGGCTCCTGGGGCACCGCCGCCGCGAAGATCCTCGCCGACGCCGGCACCACCGTCACCGTGCACGCCCGCCGCAGCGACATCGCCGACGCGATCAACACGACGCGCCGCAACCCCGGCTACTTCCCGGACATCGACCTGCCCGCCAGACTCACGGCCACCACCGACCCGGCGACCGCGCTGGACCGCGCCGACTACCTCGTGCTGTCCATCCCCGCCCAGTCCCTGCGCACCAGCCTCGCCGACTGGACACCACACATCGGACCCGGCACTGTGATCGTCTCGCTCATGAAGGGCATCGAGCGGGACACCGGGAAGCGGGCGAGCGAGGTCATCGCCGAGGTGACCGGTCTGAGCGCGGAGCGGATCGCCGTACTGTCCGGGCCCAACCTGGCCCGCGAGATCATGGCCGAGCAGCCCGCCGCCGCGACCGTGGCCTGCCCCGACGAAGCCACCGCGCGCCGCTTCCAGATCGCCTGCCACACCTCGTACTTCCGCCCCTACACCAGTACCGACGTGATCGGCTGCGAACTCGGCGGCGCGGTCAAGAACGTCATCGCCCTGGCCACCGGCATCGCCCACGGCATGCGCCTCGGCCACAACGCCGAAGCCATCCTCATCACCCGCGGTCTCGCAGAGACGACCCGGCTCGCCACCGCCCTCGGCGCACACCCGGAGACCCTCGCTGGCCTGTCCGGCAGCGGCGACCTGATCGCCACCTGCACCTCTCCCCTGTACCGCAACCGCACCTTCGGCACCCACCTCGGCCAGGGCATGAGCGTCGACGAAGCAACCGCCGCAACCCGGCAGACCACCGAAGGCGTCAAGTCAGCCGAAACGATCCTCGACCTGGCCCGCACGCACGGTGTCGAGATGCCGATCACCGAGGCCATCACGGCACTCCTGCACGGCAAGATCAGCCTCGACGAAGCCACGGCCGCACTCATGCAGCGGCCTGCCAAGCCCGAACGCTGACCCATCCGCCCACCGGCCAAGGCTTCCCCCATCACCCTCCCCTTCCCGGAGGCTCCGTCACGTCCGCATCGATACTGTCCCCTGCCGAACTCGCCGTCACCGGCGCCCTGGTGGTGTGGATGATCACCGGATTCACCCGCCTGCCCGGCCGCTGGCTACGCTGGAAAATGTTCTGTCAGGCCACATTCACCATCGTCACACTCACCGGCACCAAAGACAGCCGCACCGAGCCGGTCAACGTCTACCGACACCTGTCACCAGGCAGTTTCCTCCTCGGCCCGCCCCAGCTCCAGGCGGTCATCACCTACCTGACCAGCAGCGGCCACTACAACCGGATCGACGGCACCGGCCGCGTCCTGTCCGCAGCAGGCAAAAGGCTGACAAGGCGGCTGGGCCGGCTCATCCCCGGATCACTCAGCCTCCACCTCGCGGAGCAGCGGTTCGGTCCTGGCCGAGCCCGCCTCCTCGCGGCTTCGTACCGGCCAGCGCTCATCATCCGGACGGCTGCCGCCATCGCCCTCACAGCCGGGCTGCTACCGCTGCTGTCTCTGGCAGCAGTCCTGGCCAGAGCCGCCATGGAACTGCTCTACCTCCGGAGCCCCAATGCAGTCCGGTACACCCTGCTGATCGGCAGCTGTCTCCTGGTCGCAGGCGATCTCGGTCGCGGACTGGCCATCGAGCACACCCTGAGCACCGCCAACACCTGGGCCCAATGCCTCCTCGTGCTGATCACCACGGACATCTACTGGAACAGCGCCTGGCAGAAGCTTCGTTCACCGCAGTTCCGTACCGGGCTGTACCTGGCCCAGTGGGTACACGTCCTCACCCAGGTCAGCGAACAACTCCCGCACCGACGCCAGTTCGCCGTCCCCGGCCCCATCCGCCGTCATCTCGGCAACCTCAGCAAGCGCGACGTACGGCTGTGGCAGATGATCTCAACCGCTGTCATCGCAGCAGAGATGGCCTTGCCGCCGGCACTGCTCGTCCCCGCCACAACCCCATGGGCGATCGCTCTTGGCATCGGGATACACAGCATTCACCTGCCTCAAGCCCCGCCAACTCATCACCTTCTCCGGCCTCACAGCCGGCACCTACACCGCCTTCGCTCTCCAAGATCGTGTCCTAGGTAGTGGGGCGTCGCTGTTCCGGGCATGGGGCGGGGGCCAACGTCAGCGACGTCACCCAGAACCTGGCCCTGGTCGACGGCATCTCGCCCGCCACGGGCGCCCCGACTGGCCCGGCCGCAGGCCCGAAGCTCTGCTCGGTGACAAGGGCTACGACTCCAACGCCTACCGCGACGAGTTGCGTCGCCGGCGGATCCTGCCCGTCATCTCCCGCAAGGGATCGCAGAACATCCAGGGCATGGGCAAACTCCGCTATGTCGTCGAGCAGACGTTCGCCCTGCTTCACCGCTTCAAACGCCTCGCCGTGCGACGGCGCCAACTTCACGACGCCTTCGCCGCCCTCGCCTTCAGCCCTCACCGGCTGGCGAGGGCTTCGGCAGCCCAAGAACGACTGTCCGGAGTCAGGGGCGGCCAGGACATCACCAGGCTGCTTCAGCATGTTGACACTCACGCGGAGGACCACCGCACCCTCGGGCGGGAGTCGACTTCGACAGCCTGCTGCGATCCGCCATCGATTTCCGCGACCAGTGGGTGGCGTTCTTCGGGAGCTCCTCCAAGATCGTGACCACCACCGCCTCAACCTGATCGACACCGATGGTGGGCGGCCGGACAAACCGAGGCTCGTCAACAAAGCCGTCCAGGCGGTCGGCGATAGACCGCCGCCGCCATTTGCGGACCGCGTCGGCGGTCACCCACAGCTCCCGGGCGACCGCGACAATGGGTGGCACCTCCGTCCCCGCTCACGCCACTACAATCCGCCGCGCACGCAGAGCCAGGGCACTGGGCCGACGTCGCCCGACGCGTTCACCGCTCCAACAGGGCCCGCACATCAGCGGACAGCAGCGACCGGGACCGCCTGGGCGCATCCGAAGCTGACGGACCTGCCCCAACCCCGTTCCCTCGCTCGTCGCGTGTGGACCGGCCCGAGCCTGCCCCGAGTCGCCCTTCCGATGGCACCCACGATCCCGGGCCCCTCGGCCCGCCCCCGATCCAACGCTAGTGGCCGCGCGCGCGCAGCCCGCACGTCTCCAACACCTTCCCGTCGTAGCCGATGCCAGCGACCTGGGGCGGGCGGACCAGGCCGTCGACCCCGACCGCCGGCTCCCGGCGGACGGGGTCGCTGTCGATCAGCGACTCGTAGTACGTGTTGTTGGGGATGGCCACGCCGAGGTGAGCGCTGATCGGGCCCGGGCTGTGGACCTCGGCCCGCAGGTGGAAGGCCTCGGCGAGGTGGGCCGTACGCAGGGCGCCCGTGATGCCACCGCGCAGGTGCCAGCTGGTGCGGACCATGGTGGCGCAGCCCGAGGCGATGAAGTCGGCGGTGTTCATGTGCGCGCCGTCCGAGCACTCGCCGACCAGCAACGGTGTGCGCACCCGCTCGCCGAGCCACTTGTGCGCGGTGACGTTGAACTCGCGCATGGGCTCCTCGTACCAGAGGTATCCGGAGTCGTCGAGGGCCCGGCCGAGGTAGACGGCGTCGGCGAGGTCGAAGCCGGCCGAGCCGTCGTACATCAGGGGGATGTCGTCGCCCACGTGTTCGCGCAGGGCCGTCACCAGGCGGGCATCGCGTCGGGCGTCGCCCCAGGCGTGCAGCTTGATGGCGGGGTAGCCGAGGTCGAGGCACTGGTCGGCGACGTGCAGGTACTGCTCGATGCTGTCGAAGGTGACGGTGGAGGCGTACGCGGGGACGGCGTGGCGGAAGCCTCCCAGCATCCGGTACAGGGGCAGTCCCGCGGCCTGGGCCGCGATGTCCCACAGGGCGATGTCGACGGCCCCGAGGACGTAGATCGGCATCTCCTCGACGCGGTCGAGCTCCCACACCCGATGCCAGAGGAACTCGCGCATCAGGGCGTCGGCGCCCAGCAGTTCCTCGCGCAGCCGTCGCTCGACGATGTCGGCGAGGATCGCTCCGCGGGCGACCGGCGCGATCCCGCTGATGCCCTCGTCGGTGCCGATCACGAGGTAACCGGTGGTGTTGACGCGCTCCGAGCCGGGCAGTCCGTCTCGCCACTTGAACTGGGGTCCGATGTCCTTCGGGTCTGCGAGATGGACATCGACGCTGGTGATGCGCACGGTGCGGGTCCTTTCGGCGGGTGGGCGGCGATCGCGCTCAGGAACTAAATTTAAAATCTCAGATCTCAAATCTCTTGTCGGACAGTAGGTGTCGTGCTTCCCTTGCGTCAATCCCCCCAGATCCATCGCTCACCGGGCCAGACGTCGCCCCACGAGCAGACACACCTCCCCCACCCGAGCCGACCGTCCCTTCCCTCCCTGCGAGGTCACCCGTGAGAAGAACTCCGCTCCGCGCTGCCGTGCTGGTCGCCGCGCTCGCCCTCTCCGCCGCCTGCGGCGACGCCACGCCCCCGGACCAGTCGACGGCCCCTGACGCGGCCGCTTTCAAGCCGGTCAAGCAGAAGCCCGGCAGCACCCTGACCGTCTGGGCCGACTCCACCCGGCAGCCGGCCGTGGAGGCCTACCGCAAGGCGCACCCCGACGTGAAGATCGACCTGGTCACCTACAGCGGCCAGGACAGCGACCTGCGCACCAAGATCCAGCTGTTCGACCGCTCCGGCAGCGGCTGGCCGGACGTCGTCTTCTCGACCTCGCTGACCACGGCCTCCTGGACGAGCACCGGCGCGCACCCCTACGCCGCCCCACTCAACAAGGGACTGCTGCCCGAGGCGACCCTCTCCGGTTTCTCCAAGGGCGCGCTCGACCCCTGCACTTCCAAGGGCACCGTCCACTGCCTGCGCAACGACGTCGCCCCGACCCTGCTCTGGTACGACAAGAAGCTGATGACCAAGTGGGGCTACCAGGTGCCGACGACCTGGGAGGAGTACCGGGAGCTGGGCGAGAAGGTCGCCGAGGAGCACCCGGGCTACCTGGTCGGCTCCGTCGACGTCGCCCCGAACACCTACCTGTGGCCCAGCCGTTGTCCGGCCGAGGGACTCACCGGACCGAAGGAGATCCACGTCGATCTCACGGACCCGAAGTGCACCCGCATGACCAGGATGCTCGACACACTGCTGAAGTCCGGTTCCCTCACGACTGAGAGCCCCTGGGACGCCTCGTTCGCCAAGACGAAAGCGGACAAGGTGCTGATGATGCCCGGTCCGACCTGGTACGGCCAGTACCTGTTCGCGGGCCCGCTGAAGGTCCCGGCCGGCCGGATGGCCGCGGCGGCTCCGCTGAAGTGGTCCGACGACGACCGGACCTACACCGGCGACTACGGCGGCGGCGTATGGCTCGTCTCCTCCCACAGCAGGAACCTCAAGGGCGCCTCCGGCCTGGTGAAGTGGCTGACGACCGACAACTCCGTCCAGGTGGTCAACCCGGGTTTCCCGGCATTCACGAAGGCCGCCGAGGCCTGGCTGGTGAACCCGAAGAACACCTCGTACTTCGCCGGCGACGTGGCCCCCGTTTTCCAGCAGGCCTCCGCCCAGATCTGGCCCGGCTGGACCGACACCACCGAGTTCAACGTGACCGAGCTGTACAAGTCGACCGTCCTGTCGAAGGTGACCCAGGGCGCCACGATCACCTCGCTGCTGCCTGATCTGCAGCAGGCGATCGAGGACAAGGCCTCGTCGCTCGGATACAAGGTGAAGTGACACCATGCGACTGACAACCGTCCCCGCCCGCCGCGGCAGCGGCGAGCGGGCGCCCGGCCCCCGCTCGGGGCTCTCCGGCCGGGCCGGCTACCTCTTCGTCAGCGGCTACACCGTCCTGCTGATCGCCTTCGGGGTCCTGCCGGCCGCGTATGCGCTCTGGCTGGCGCTGTCGAACAGCCGTCACCAGCTCGTCGGCCTCGGTAACTTCACCCGCACCTTCGCCGACTACCGCTTCGCCTCCGCACTGGGCAACGTACTGCTGTACGTCACCGTCTGGCTGGTCTCGCTGACCGTCCTGGTCCTGGCCGCGGCCCTGATGCTGCACGGCCGGATGCCGCGCACCGGCAAGGTGCTGCGGTTCGTCTACTACGTCCCCGGGGCGCTGGCGGGCGCGGCCAGTGTGGTGCTGTGGCTGATCATGCTCGACCCGGCCGTCAGCCCCGCCGGCTTCCTCCTGCGGGCGATGGGCCAGGACTCCCTGCCCACGGTCATCCTCCCGGAGCACCTGCCGGTCGTGTTCGCCGTCATCGCCTTCTGGACCGGCGCCGGCGGCTGGATCATCGTCATGTACGGGGCGCTCAACAACATCCCGGCCGAGCTCCTGGAAGCCGCCCGCATGGACGGCGCCGGTGTGCTGCAGACCGTGCTGCGGATCCAGCTGCCGATGCTGCGGAAGTGGATCACCTACATGGTCATCCTCGCCTTCGCGGGCGGCACCCAGCTGTTCGTGGAGCCGCAACTGGTCACCACGGCGAGCCAGCGGATGGTCGCCGACTCCTGGTCGCTGAACCAACTCAGCCTCCAGTACGCCTTCCAGGCCGACGACTTCAACGGCGCCGCCGCCCTGTCGGTGGACCTGCTGCTCATCGGTGTGATCGCCGCGGCGGCCGTGGTCTTCCGCGGCGGTCTGTTCGAGAGGGACTGATGCCCTGTGTCCGTCATCGACTCCCCGCCCGTCCGCAGCGTGCCGGCGGCCCCTGCCGGGCCGTCCGCCAGCCGCCGGATCACAGCCCGCTCGGCCGTGGCACGCGGTCTGTGGTGGCTCTGCTCGACGGGTTTCGTGGTGTTCTTCGCGGTGCCGATCGTGTGGCTGGTGCTGGCCCCCACCAAGTCCGACGCCCAGATCATCGGCGGCAACCCCTTCGCCCTGGGCTCGCTCGACGGCCTGGCCCGCACCTGGCACAAGCTGTACGGCTACCAGGACGGGGCCGTCCTCACCTGGATCAGGAACTCCACCGTCTACTCGTTCGGCGCGCTCGCCCTGACCCTGGTCACCTCGGTCCCCGCGGGCTACGCCCTCGCGCTCACACAGTTCGTCGGTCGGAAGCTGCTCCTGACCATCACGCTGATCGTGATGATCATGCCCGCGTCGGTCCTGGTGCTCCCCATCTACCTGGAGGTCAACGCCGTCCATCTGACCGGGACCATCTGGTCGGTGGTCATGCCGCTCTCGTTCTTCCCGTTCGGGGTCTACCTCACCTACATCTACTTCTCGTCGACCATCCCGGCGGACGTCCTCGCCGCGGCCCGCATGGACGGCTGCGGCGAGTGGCAGGTGTTCACCCGGATCGCGCTGCCGCTGGCCCGGCCGGTGATCGCGCTGGTCGGGTTCTTCAGCTTCGTCGGCAGTTGGAACAACTTCTTCCTGCCGTTCGTGATGCTGCCGTCCAGCTCGCAGTACCCGGCCCAGGTGGGCCTGAGCAATCTGCTGGCCTCCTCCCAGATCGTCTATCCGGCGGCCGCGAGCGGCATGGGCCGCCCCGAACTCGCCCTCGCCGCCCTGGTGACGATCCTCCCGGTGCTGCTGGTGTTCCTCTTCTCGCAGCGTTCCCTCGTCTCCGGAATGCTCGCGGGTGCCTCGAAGGAATGACCGCCCGAGCAGGACAGAACCCCCCTTGGAAATCCCAAATCCGGAATCTATTGTGGGCGTGGACGGTCGCGCCCCGCCGGTGCGCCGCGGATCCAGAAGAGCGAAGAGTCCATGACACAGCCGGTCAATCAGCGAGACAGCGAGCAGATCGCCCGCAGGCCCCGAGTGGCGGACGAGGTCCGCGACGGCCTGCGCCGGCTCCTGCTGGCGCGGGAACTCCTCCCGGGCGACAGGCTGCTCGTCTCCGACCTCGCGCAGCGGTTCGGGGTCTCCCCGACACCGGTGCGCGAGGCGCTCTCCCTGCTGGAGGGCGAGGGCCTGGTGGCCAAGCGGCCGCGTCAGGGCTACGTCGTGGGCGACCTGCTGGACCACTCCACGCTGCAGAGTCTCTACGCCGTACGGCTCCGTCTGGAACCGTGGGCAGCCGGCCAGGCCGCGGAGCACGCCACCGTCGAACAGCTGGACCGGCTCAAGACGATGTGCGGCGCGCCGCCCTCGCCCTCCGGCGCAACGTCCTATCACGACTACGGCGGTGTGCAGGACGAGGACCTCACCTTCCACGGCCTGGTCGCCGACGCCTCCGGGAACGTCGTCCTCGGGGACGTGCTGCGCCGGCTCGCTCCCAAGTTGCGCCAGTTCCACGCCTACCACCAGGCTGGCGCAACCGAACTGGCCTGGCAGGAACACCGCGCCGTGGCCGAGGCGATCGCACAGGGCGACGCCGTCGCGGCCGAAGCCGCGATGACCGCCCACCTCCAGGCGGCGCTGGAACGAATCCGCTCCGCCATCGCCCCCTGACAGCCTGCTCGCCCGCGGTGAGCCGGCGAGCGGCCGGAACCACCGTCACCACCCTGGCACTGACATCGGCCCCCGGGGCGACCACCGGCGCGCCTCCCCTCCCTACCGAACCGAATCCCCTGTTCCGATCCCGTCCCGAGGCCATACCTCCGGACCTTCTGGAGGTACCCCATGAAGCTTCTGCGCGTCGGCCCGCCCGGCGGGGAAACCCCCGTCGTCGTCGCACCGGACGGCCGGACATACTCCTGACGTCCCTGACCGACGACATCGACGGGGCCTTCCTCGCCGCAAACGGGACGGCCCGGGTACGCGAGGCCCTGGCCGCCGACGCACTTCCGGAGACCGACACCACCGGGCTGCGGACCGGCGCACCCGTCGCCCGCCCGGGCAAGATCATCTGCATCGGGCTGAACTACCGCGACCACGCGGAGGAGACCGGTGCGCCGATCCCGCCTCGTCCAGTGGTGTTCATGAAGGCTCCGTCCACCGTGGTCGGCCCTTATGACGAGGTCCTGATCCCCCGCAAGTCGGTGAAGACGGACTGGGAGGTGGAGCTGGCCGTCGTGATCGGGCGGCCCGCCCGCTACCTGGACTCCCCCGAGGAATCCGCGGACGTCATCGCCGGGTACGCGATCAGCCACGACGTCTCCGAGCGTGAGTTCCAGCTGGAGTACTCGGGCCAGTGGGACCTCGGCAAGTCGTGCGAGACCTTCAACCCCCTCGGCCCCTGGCTGGTCACCGCCGACGAGATCACCGACCCTCAGGCGCTGGGCCTGCGGCTGTCCGTCAACGGGGAGCGGCACCAGGACGGCAACACCAAGAACATGATCTTCGACGTGGCGTACATCGTCTGGTATCTGAGCCAGTACATGGTCCTGGAGCCCGGTGACGTGATCAACACCGGCACCCCTGCGGGCGTCGCCCTCGGTCTGCCCGGCACACCGTTCCTGCGCTCCGGCGATGTCGTCGAACTGACCGTGGACGGCCTGGGAACCCAGCGCCAGACCTTCGCCCAGGCCTGAGAGGGAGGACTCCATGACCACGCCGACCACCATCCCGCACGGCCCCGGCCACCCCGCCGCGCCCATCGAGCCGGGCCCTGTCACGGCCGCCGCCATGGGGGTGCGCGCATGACCGACATCGACGGACTGCGGGCGATCGTCACCGGCGGAGCCTCCGGCATCGGACGCGCCACGGTCGAGGAACTCACCGGACGCGGTGCGGTGGTCGCCGTGCTGGACCTCGATCCGGGCGACGCCGTCCACGGGTTCCGGGCCGATGTGAGTGACGACGCGTCGGTGCGTACGGCGGTGGAGGCCGCGGCCTCTGCCCTGGGCGGGATCGACATCCTGGTCAACAACGCGGGCATCGGCGCGACCGGAACAGTGGAGGACAACACGGACGAGCAGTGGCATCAGGTCCTGGACGTCAACGTGCTGGGTGTGGTCCGTACGACCCGTGCCGCTCTCCCCCATCTGCGCCGATCGCGGCACGCGGCCGTCGTCAACACCTGCTCGATCGTGGCGACCGCCGGACTTCCGCAGCGTGCCCTGTACTCCGCGAGCAAGGGCGCGGTGCACGCGCTCACCCTGGCGATGGCAGCGGACCACGTACGGGAGGGCGTCCGAGTCAACTGTGTCAATCCGGGCACCGTCGACACCCCGTGGGTCGCCCGGCTCCTCGGCTCGGCGGCCGACCGCGCCGCTCTCAACGCCCGTCAACCCACCGGGCGCCTGGTCACCGCCCGTGAAGTCGCCGCAGCCATCGCGTACTTGGCCAGCCCCGCCGCAGCTTCCGTCACCGGGGTCGCGCTGGCCGTCGACGGCGGCATGGCGGGCCTGCGGCTGCGGCCGACCGGAAGCTGACGGCCCTGCCATGACAGAGACGGGACAGATCAGGCGCAGGCGGCTCGGCCGCGGCGACGCCTGGGTCGGCGAACTGGCCTTCGGCGCCGCCGGAATCGGCAACCTGTTCACCCCGGTGAGCGACCAGGAGGCCGCCGAGGCCCTGGCCGTGGCCTGGGAGTCGGGCATCCGCTCCTTCGACACCGCTCCGCACTACGGGCTCGGGCTCTCGGAGCGCCGCCTCGGTGCCGCGCTCCGCGACCGGCCCCGCGCGGACTACACCGTCTCCACCAAGGTCGGCCGTCTGCTGGAACCCGTGGCCGATGTGGCGGGCGACGACCTCGCCAACGGCTTCGCCGTACCCGCGACCCACCGGCGGGTGTGGGACTTCAGCGCCGACGGCGTACGACGCAGCCTTGAATCCAGTCTGGAACGCCTCGGCCTGGACCACGTGGACACCGTCTACCTGCACGACCCCGACGACCACACCGAGCAGGCCCTCACCGAGGCGTACCCGGCGCTGGAGCGCCTCCGCGGCGAGGGGTTGGTAAAGGCTGTCGGCATCGGTACGAACCAGACCGCCGTCCCCGTACGCTTCGTCCGCGAGACCGACATCGACGTCGTACTGCTGGCGGGCCGCTACTCCCTGATCGACCCGAGCGGTCTCGCGGACCTGTTGCCGGAGGCTCATCGGCGCGGCACCTCGGTCATCGTCGGGGGCGTCTTCAACTCCGGCCTGCTGGCCGCTCCCTCGCCCGGCATCACCTACGACTACGCGCCCGTGCCGGAGGAGTTGCTGCGGCAGGCGATGCGGCTCCAGGAGGTCTGCGAGCGGCACGGGCGGCCGCTCCGGGCCGCCGCCGCGCGTTTCCCCCTCGGGCACCCGGCCGTCACCGCGGTGCTGATCGGACTGCGCAGCGCTCTGCAGGTCCGGGACGCCGTCGAGCAGTTCCGTCGGCCGGTTCCGGACGCGCTCTGGCACGAACTGCGCACAGCCGGGCTGCTGGGGCCCGACGTACCCGTGCCGGGCGAGGCCGACGGATGTGCGCCGGGTGCCCATGGGGGAAGCCTCCGAAGCCCGTAGGGGCGGCTCGGCCACCGACCGAACGCAGATACGACAACGGCCCCGTCCGCGACGCGGACGGGGCCGGAATCCGTCACACGGACACGATCCGCCACTGTTGCCGCTCTGCACGGGTGTAGGTCCACTGGTTGACGGCCGCTCCGTCCGCCGTCGATCCGTTGTCGACGTTGAGGGCGAGCCCGGAGAGCCTGTTGGTGAGGTAGAAATAGCCGTCGCCGGTCGGGGTCACCGCCCAGTGCTGCTGCGGAACGCTGTCGTCCGACCAGATGTCGGCCTTCCCGCCGTTCACCCGCGAGAGCCCGCCCACCTCCAGGACCTTGCCGCTGCTCGCACTCCGGACGGTGTAGTAGCCGTCGCCGGTGGAGACGAAGGTCCACTTCTGGTTCGCCTGGTTCCGCCAGGGCTGCTGGCGCACTTCGGTGCCGTTGGCGGTGCCGTCGGCGAGGACGTCGGCCACCTTGCCGCTGGCGCGGTTGACCAGCTGGTACACCGTCGAATCGCCCGGCAGCACCCGCGACACCAGGGCCGGCTTCTTCCTCCTGCCGCCGATCCGCACGCCGCCCATGTTCGTGTAGCCGCCCGTGCCCTCCTCGGCCTCGATCCGCACGTACCCGACGTTGCGGGGGCTCCACTCGACTACCTTCAGGGCCATGCTCCCGGCCCAGATGCCGTCGGCCACCTGCGTGAAGCGGCTGCCGTCGGTGCTGGTGGAGATCTTGTACGAGATGATGTCGCCGTCGGTGGAGTTGTTGCGGCCCCACTGCTTGGGCAGGTACTCCAGCGTGGACACGTTGCTCCAGACCCCGCCGAGATCGATGGTGATCGAGTGCGGCAGGTTCAGGCTCCACGTCGACCAGCAGGTCTCGAAGTTCCGGTCGCTGAGTCCGTCGATGGCGTTCATCGGGCCCTCGCCGTCGTGGAAACCGGTGGCGTAGGCGCTGACGGGTGTCACCGGGTGCTCGGCGCGCGGCGTCTGCGCGGGGAGCGGCGGGCGGGACTTGTCGGGCCGCCAGGCGTCCCCGACCTCGGCCAGCCTCTTGACGATGTTGTCGTCGAGTCGGCCGTCGCGGTTGGGCGGGCAGTTGAGGATGAACGAGGTGTACTTAGGCTCCAGGTCGACCAGATGGGACAGGATCGACACCTTGCTGATGGGGTTGGTGGTCGGCGTCGAGGGGTGCCAGAACCAGCCGTTGCTGATCGTCTGCCCCTGCAGGGCGGCGTGGGTGTTCCCCTCCGGCGCGGTGATGCCCAGAGGCTCCTCGAAGTAGATGGCGTCGCCGAGGAACGGCACGGACAGTCCGCCGTGGTCGATCATGACGATGTCCGGCTGGAGGGACTTCACGTGTTCGCGGATGCGTTGGTACGAGACGGCCTGCTGGCCCATCTGCCAGGCGTAGCCGTCGGTGACGAACATGTCGATGGTGCCGTAGCCGGTGAGCAGTTCGGTGATCTGGTTCAGTATGTAGGTCAGGTCACCGGGCACGATGGTCTGGTCCGCGCCCACCCCGTGCCGGGTGTCGTAGCCCTGGACGTTGTACGACCGGTCCCAGATCGAGAAGTACAGGCCGACACGGAGCCCCTCGGCCCGGAATGCCTTCACGTACTGGTCGACGATGTCCCGCCGGTATCCGCTGTTGGCGACGTTGTACTTGTTGTACTTGGTCGGCCAGAGGCAGAAGCCGTCGTGGTGCTTGGTGGTGAGCACGCCGTAGCTCATCCGCGCCGCCTTGGCGGCCTTGGCCCACTGCACGCAGTCCACCTGGGACGGAGCGAACTGGGCGGGGTTCTGGTTGGGCGCTGCCCACTCCTCGTCGGTGAACGTCCCCATGTTGAAGTGGTTGAACATGCCGAACCGCAGGTCGGCCAGTCTTCTCAGCGCGCTGCCCGGCTTTTCGGCGGCCTGGGCCGTGGAGGTGGAGAAAGCGGGCAGCGCCGCCGCCGCGGCGGTGACGCCGCCAGCGGTCAGGACGGAACGGCGGGACGGACTTCCTGACGGCATGGTCTGGCTCCCGAGCTCGGAGGGGTACGGCGCCCGGCACCGGAGGTCGCGCCTCCGGGGCATCGGTGCATGGTGCGGCCGTGGGGTGTTCCTCCCGGTCCACGGACCATGTGGAGCCGCCCGTCGAACAGATGACGGCCCGCGGTGCCGACGACTGCACGCCGACGCGGGACGTCATCTCGGCAACGGTGCGGGCGTCGCCGGATGTACGGCATGAACCTCTTGCATGTAACCGGACCATGTCAACTGTCTTGCTGGGATGAAAAGCGTTTCGGATGATGCATTTGAACGCTTGCATCCCATTTCTTCCGCTATTTTTCTTTCAGGCATCCCATGTCTGTAGGCCTTGCGGAGATGAGGCCCACCCCGCCGCCGGTCAGGCGAGCCAGAGGTTTCCGTACCGGTAGTACGGCATGCCGCCGACCTCGGGCTCGGCACCGGAGACACCCCGGGAGGCGTCGAGGATGTCGACGTAGGCGGGGATGATGAAGGTGCCCCGCTCGAACTGGATCTCCTGCATCCGGTGGATGAGTTCGGTGCGTCTGGCGTCGTCGGTCTGGCGGATCGCCTGCTTGAAGAGGCTGTCGTACTCGGCGTCGTGGAAGTGCGTCGAGTTGGCGGTCGAGCCGGGGCCGTCGGTGTACGTCGCGGAGATCAGGATGTTCCCGGTGGAGGGGATGTTGGCCGCGAAGGGGAAGTTGAGGCCCTGGCTGCCGAAGAAGGTGCCGGGGTCGACCTTGTCCACATGGACCGTCACCCCGGCGGCCTTGGCCTGTTCGGCGAATACCTCGGCGCCGCTGATCATGCCGGACAGCAGGTCGCTGGTGGTCAACCGGACCTCCAGACCGCTGCCGTGTCCCGCCTGCCTGAGCAGCGACCGCGCCTTGTCCAGATCCTGGTGGCGCTGCGGGATCGCGTGGTCGAAGGCGGGATCCTGCCAGGCGAACAGGTCGTTGGCGACGGTCGCGTAGCCGAGCACCGACGACTTGATCAGCGCGGGCCGGTCGACGATCAGCCGGAACGCCTCGCGGACGCGGTTGTCGTCGAAGGGTGCGACGTCCGCCCGCATGCCGAACGCCTCGATGGCCGCCTTGGGCGACTTGACGACCCGTATGCCCGTCTGCCCCGACAGGGTGGCCGCCAGCGGATAAGGCACGCCGTCGACGATGTGGATCTGCCCGGTCTTGAGCGCGTTCAGCCGTGAGGTGTCGTCGGCGAAGTCGATGATGTGCAGTTCGTCGACGTACGGGTGGCCGGGGCGCCAGTAGTTCTCGAACCGGGTGAACACCGACTGCCGGCCGGGCTGGAAGCTCTGGTACTTGAACGGCCCGGTCCCCACCGGACGGTGGGGGTCGAAGTCGACCGGGACCACGTAGACGAACGTCGACATCGCCTCGGGCAGCGGTACGAAGCCCGAGGTCAGTGAGATACGGACGGTGCGGTCGTCGAGCTTCCGCAGCCCTTTGGGGTCGATCATCGCGAGGCTCCCCGCATAGGGGGACGCGATGGACGGGTCGAGGGTCCGTCGGATCGTGTGGATCAGGTCGTCGGCCGTCAGGGTCTTGCCGTTGTGGAACTCCACACCCTTCCTGAGCCGCACCGTCCACACGTCGGCCGTCGCGTTGGAGCTGTACTCCTCGGCCAGCCACTTCTGTATACGGTAGTCGGCGTCGGGGCTCCAGACGTTGTCGAACAGTGCCCCCGCCCTCGCGGTGTCCAGGGCGTTCATGCCCTTCGCGGGGTCGAGGGTGTCGCTGAAGCTGCCTCCGGTCATGCCGTGCCGCAGCACACCGCCACGTTTGGGGGCACCGTAGCGGAGCTTCTCCTTTCCGGCCCCCGGCTCGGACTTCCCGGGCTGTACTCCGCCACAGGCGGTCAGCGCCGCTCCGCCGAGCAGCGCTGCCCCGCCGAGAGCGCCGTACCTGAGCAGCTCACGGCGGCTCGGGAACGACTCTGCGGTCCGCACATCGGTCATCTGGGCTCCTTCAACGAAGAACTGTCTGCCGGTATGTCGGGACCACCGGATGCGGCCGGGGCGTCGACGAGCGAGAGGGAGTCGCGGATCAGCGTCATGGTGTAGGGGGTCGTGGCGTGGTCGAGGATCCCGTGCACCGGACCGACCTCCGCGAGCCTGCCGTTGTGCAGCACGGCCACCCGGTCGGCGATCTGCCGGACGACAGCGAGGTTGTGCGTGACGAAGAGCATGGTCAACTGCTGCTCCGCCTGGAGCCGTCCGAGCAGTTCGAGGATCGAGGCCTGCACCGACACGTCCAGTGCCGACGTGATCTCGTCGCAGATCATCAGCGTCGGCCGGCAGGCGACGGCCCGTGCGATCGCCGCTCGCTGCCGCTCACCGCCGGAGAGGTCACGGGGCAACCGCTCGGCCAGACCGGGAGAGAGCGAGACCAGTGAGAGCGCCTCCCGAGCCTGTGCGCGGGCCTCCTCCTCGGAGACACCGAAGAAGTGCCGGATCGGGGCCACGACGCTGCTGATCACGGTGCGCCGCGGGTTCAGCGCACGGTCCGGGCTCTGGAAGACGTACTGGATGGTGCGCTGGCTCTGCCGGTCGCGCTCGTGCGCGTGCCTGGCCAGCTCCGCGCCCGCGTAGCGGACCGTACCCGTCCACTGTCCGGTGAGCCCGACCAGTGACCGGGACAGGGTGCTCTTGCCCGAACCGGACTCACCGACCAGCGCCAGGCACTCGCCCTGCCGGACGTCGAGGTCGACGTCGAAGAGCACCTGCGCCGACCCGTAGCGCGCGCTGAGGCCGCGAATCTCCAGCAGTGCCGGGGGAGCCTGGGCGGCGTCGGGGCCTTCGGCCGAGGAGGCGAAGGCGGGCTGAGCGGCCTGGGGCCCTTGTACCGGTTGCCAGCAGGCGACCTGGTGGGCGGGACCGATGTGGGTGACGGGCGGGTGCTCGTCCGCGCAGTGTTCGGTGGCGTGCCGGCAGCGGGGCGAGAAGGGGCACCCCGCGGGCCGGTCTCCGGGGCGCGGCGCGGTGCCGGGGAGCCGGCCCAGGATCCGACGGCCCGCGACGTCGGGGACGGCGGAGAGCAGGGCACCGGTGTAGGGGTGTGCGGGCGCCTCGAAGATGGCCTGCCGGGTGCCGACCTCCGCGATCCGGCCGCCGTACAGGACCAGCACCCGGTCCGCCAGGTGCCGTACGACGGCGAGGTCGTGCGTCACGTGCACCGCCGCGACCTTCCGGGAACGGCACTGTTCGCGCACGATCTCCAGAATCCGGGCCTGGGTGGTCACGTCCAGGCTGGTGGTCGGCTCGTCGAGCACGATCGCGGTGGGCCGCAGCAGGAAGGCCATCGCCAGCAGCACACGCTGCAGTTGTCCGCCGGAGAGCTGGTGCGGGAACCGCGCCAGGAACCCCTCGTCGGAGGGAAGCCGCACATCGGAGAGCGCCGACGCGACGGCGTCCGAGCGCTGCTGTGCCGAGAGGCCGGCGGCGTGCTCGCGCAGCACGTCGTGCAACTGCCAGCCGACCCGTCTGCCCGGGCTCAGCGCCGAGGCGGGGTCCTGGGGGACGTACGCGATGCGTGCCCCGCGCAACCTGCCGAGTTCGTCCGGTTTCAGCGCCAGCAGGTCGACGCCGTCGAGCAGGACGCTGCCGCCCGCGATCCGCGCCCCGCGCCGGGCGTGGCCCAGCAGTGCGGTGCCGATGGTGGTCTTTCCGCAGCCCGACTCGCCGACCAGTGCCACGATCTCGCCGGGCCGGACATCGAAGGAGACCCCCTGGACCACCGGTGTCCCGTCGGCGAGTTCCACCAGCAGGTCCCGTACCTCCAGGCCGCTGCTCATGAGGCGGTACTCCGTTCGACTCCGGTGAAGCTCCGTCCGACGCCTTCGGCGAGGGTGTTGGTGGCGATCGTGAACAGGGTGATCATGACGATCGGGGCCAGCACCGCGAGGGGCTGCACGGTCACCCCCGAGAAGTTCTCGGAGATCATCAACCCCCAGTCGGCGGCGGGCGGTTGGACGCCGAACCCGAGGAAGCTGATGCCCGCGACCAGGCCGATCGACCAGGTCAGCAGGGCGCCCGCCTGGACCAGTACGGGGGTGAGGACGTTGGGCAGGACCTCCTGCAGGACGATGTCCCGCCGGGAGAACCCCATGGCACGCGCGCTCTCGACATGCTCCCGGCCCACCACCTCGAGCGTCAGCCCGCGTACCAGCCGCACCACCACGGGCAGGAAACTCAGCGCGGTGATCATCACGATGATCCACGGGTCGCGCCCGAGGAGGACGATGAACATCAGGACCATCACGATGTCGGGCAGGGCGAGCAGCACGTCCATCGACCACACGGTGGCCGCGTCGGTCCGGCGCCCCGAGTAGCCCGCGATCATCCCGACGGTGACGCCGACCACGAGGGTGATCGCGGTGGCGGCGAACGACATCCAGATCACCGACCGGCCGCCGCAGAGGATCCGGGACAGTACGTCCTCGCCGAGGAAGTCGCCGCCGAGCGGCATGGCCGGGCCCGGTGCCTGGAACGGCACGCCGACGATCGCGCTGGGCGAGTGCGGTGCCAGCCAGGGCCCGCAGACCCCGACCAGTACCATCAGCGTGGTACCGACCGCTCCGGACCTCGCCCCGCGGTCGGCGAGATACCTGGCCACCCAGCGGGACCTGCCGCGGCGCCGCGGCGCCGGCCGGGTGTCGCTCACGACGGACGTCATCGCATGCCTCCAGAGGTACGCAGTCTCGGGGTGAGGAGCACGGTGAGCACGTCGGCCGCGATGTTGGCGACCACGATCCCGGCCGCGAAGACCATGCAGACGGCCTGGATGACGGGCAGGTCCCGGGTGGACTCGGCGTTCTGGAACAGCGTTCCGAGGCCCGGGTAGTTGAAGATCACCTCGACGATCACGATGCCGCCGAGCAGATAGCTGAGGGTCAGGGCCGAGGACTGGATGGCCGGGACCAGCGCGTTGGGCAGCGCGTGCCGCCACACCACGTTCCGCTCGGAGATTCCGCGCAGCCGTGCCATGGCCACGTACTCGGAGTCCAGTTCCTCGATCATCGCCGCCCGCGACAGCCGGATGGTGTAGGGGGCGGAGATGAGGGTCAGTGCCAGTGCCGGCAGCACGAGCTGCCGCACCTGGGTGAACGCCGACGCTCCCGGCGGGAGGATGGTGCTGGCGGGCAGGACCGTGAACACCGAGGTCGCGAAGAACAGGACCACTCCGGTGGCGATCACGAAGTCGGGCAGCGCCAGCAGGGTGAGCACGACGGGGCTCGTCACCCGGTCGGTGAAGCGGTCGCGGCGCACCGCCAGCCACGTCCCGATCACGATGGGCAGCGGGATGGCCACGGCCGCCGCGTACGTCATCAGGGCCAGCGAGTCCCGCAGACGGTCCGCGACCACGCTGCTCACCGGCCGGCCGGCGGCCAGTGACTGCCCGAGGTCTCCGGTCAGGACACCCCGAAGCCAGTGCCAGTACTGCTCCCACAGTGGCCGGTCCAGCCCCAACTGGTGCCGAAGACGTACGAGTTGCTCCGGCGTGGCGCGGCGCCCCAGGATGGCCTGCGCCGGGTCGGAGGGCAGTACCTGGGTGGCCAGAAAGACCAGCAGCGACACCACGAGCAGGACCACCACACCGCTCAGGACTCGCCTCAGCAGCCAGCCGCCCAGCCCCGACCCGCGCCACCGACCGCCGGGAGCGTCCTCTCCTGTCCGTGCCATCAGCGTGCGCCGTCCGCGGGCGCCAGTGAGCCGTCGGGGCCGATCCGACGGACGGTGGCCACGACGGCGGCGACGATACGGTCGGCCTCGGCGTCCGTCAGGACCAGCGGGGGCACCAGGTTGACCGAGCCGTGGTAGTACATCGCCAGGACGCCGTAGTCGTCCCTGAGCACCGAGTCGATGACCTCCTCGCCGATCACCAGCTCCGCCCCGGTCGCCCGGTCCGAGGTCAGGTGCACCCCGAGCATCAGACCGCAGCCGCTGACGTAGTCCACGACCGGCACCGCCGCGAGTTCGGCGGCGAGCCGCTCCTTCATGCGCCGCCCGAGCTCCGCGGACCGCCCCACCAGGCCCTCCGCTTCGATCACGTCGAGGTTGGCGCAGGCGACCGCGCAGGCGACCGCGTGCCCGCCGTAGGTGCCGCCGCCCTCGGCACCGGTGATCGCCGTGGCCACCTCCGCGGAGAGCAGCAGCGCCGCCAGCGGCGCGTAACCGCTCGCGATGCCCTTGGCCACGACGATGATGTCCGGCTCGACTCCGTAGAGGTTGGCGGCGAACCAGTCACCGCAGCGTCCGAAGGCCGTCACGACCTCGTCGAACACCAGCAGGATGCCGTTGGCCCGGAGGACCTCGCTGACCCGCGGCCAGTAGTCCGCGGGCAGCTCGACCATGCCGGGACCGGCCATCACCGGCTCGGCGAAGAACGCGGCGATGTTCTCCGCGCCCAGGTCGTCGATGGTGCGCCGCAGCGCCTCGATGCAGTGGTCGGTGGGGTCGGCCCCCTCGAAGCGGGCCGTGTTCTGCCGCAGCGGTGAGATCACCTGACGGACCCGGGGCAGCATCGGGCCCAGGCCCATGTCGGAGGTGAATCCCTGCAGGGCCGCCCCGGAGTAACAACGCCCGTGGAAACATCCCTCCAGGGACAGGACCCAAGTGCGATCCGGCTCGCCGCGCCGGGCGTGGTAGAGCCGGGCGAGCCGGAACGCGTCGTCGTCGGCCTCCGAGCCACAGCTGGCGAAGCGGACGCGTGCCATGTTCGCCGGAGCCTTCGCCAGCAGCCGTTCGGCGAGTTCGATGGCGGGCCTGTTGGTGAGGACCCCCTCCGTCGAGATGTGACCGAGCCGTTCGGCCTGCCGGCGTGCGGCCTGCGCGAGCTCTGCCCGGCCGTGTCCCACATGCGTCAGCCAGGCGGCGGACTCCCCGTCCAGGAAGGCGCGGCCGTCGCTGTCCCATACGGTGGCGCCCTCGCCTCGCACGATCACCGCGCGCTCGGTGACGGCGGCATCGAGCCACGGGTGCTGCACGACCGCGCGGTCGCGTTCGGCCCAGGTCGCGGGTGTGCTCACGATTGCCCCCTCAGGATCGATCCGTCGGGCCGGACCCTGGACAGGGCGCCCTGCAGTGCCGTGCCGAGGAACTCGGCCTGCGCTTCGGTGAGGACGAGCGGTGGTGCGATCGTGACGATGTTGGCGTGGACGCCGACGATCACGCCGTGGTCCTGCCGGATGACCCGTTCGAGCAGTATCGGGTCCACCGGGCAGGGTTCCCCGGTCGCATGGTCCGCGACGAGTTCGACGGCGGCCAGCAGACCGAGGGCGCGGACGTCGCCCACGGCGTCCAGCCGCCGTAGAGGTGCGAGCGCCCTCGCCAGGTGGTGCCCCACCGCCTCGGCGTTGGCGACCAACGCCTCCTTGTCGATCACGTCCAGGACCGCGCCCGCCACCGCGCAGGCGGCGCCGTGGCCTCCGTAGGAGCCCCCGCTGTCGGCGCCGGCGAGCACCTCGGCGGCGCGCTCGCTGTAGAGGATCGCCGCGAGCGGCAGGTAGCCGCCGGCGATCCCGTTCGCGGTGATCACCAGGTCGGGCGCCAGACCGTGGTGCTCCGCCCCGAACCAGGTGCCGGTCCGTCCGAACCCGGTGACGACCTCGTCGAGCACCAGCGGAATGTCGAACTCGGCGAGCAGTGCGGTCACGCCGGACCACCAGCGCCGCGGCAGCGGGACGACCAGGTCCCGCGCGCCCAGGACGGGTTCGGCGAAGAAGGCGGCGACCCGGTTCGGGCCGACCGACTCGATAATGGCGCGCAGCTCCCGCAGACAGTGCTCGACGGAGGTCCCCGCCGGATCGGACGGACGCTCGCGCGGCGCCGCCACCTGGACGAACCCCGGGAGTACGGGCCCGTACCCGGCGTCCTCCCCCCAGCCGCGGAGCGCGGCCCCGGCAAGGGTCCGGCCGTGGTGGGAACCGGACACCGAGATGATCCAGTGCCGCTCGGGGTGCCCGCGTCGGTGCTGGAACTCGCGGATCAGCCGGACCGCCTCGTCGCACGCCTCGGACCCGCTGCTGAGGTAACTCACCTTTCGGATCCCGGCCGGTGCGTGAGCCACGATGCGCTCCGCCAGGGTGATGGCCGGAGGATTGGTGACGTTGCCGCCGGTCCCGAAGTGCTCCAGCGTCAGCATCTGCTCGGCCATGACGTCGGCGATCTCCGCGCGGCCGTGACCGATCTGGGTGAACCGTCCGCCGGCGTAGGCGTCCAGGTACTCTCGGCCGTCCATGTCGCGGACCTGACTGCCGCGCCCCTCCACGAGCACCAGGCGTTCGTCCGTCTCGTCGCCGATCGTGGGGTGCTGGATCACGGCGCGGTCTCGTGCGGCCCAGGCCGCGCCGCTGTCGATGGAGGTCTTCCCGGAATCATTTGATGGTGTAAGGATCGAGCGCCCTCCGGAGATCTTCCGCTCGGCGAGCCACCGGCACAGTGCCAGGACCTGACCGGTCAGCGGTGTCTTCCGGACAGACTGGCCCGTTCCCGGTTGCGGCAGTAGTGGTGGGCCCGGAAGCGTGCGCCCACCGACAACTCAAGGACACCGGACGTCAAGTCCGAGGTGCCGCGAGGCAACTGCGCAGCGGTTGCGCCGACGAGGTGGGAGCGGGCGCGCGGTCCGGCTCCGCACACCCGGGATTCCGTTTCCCCGGCCGGAGCGAGGTTCGTGTCCCCGTCGTGGTGTGGTCGATCACGGTCCGTCGCTTCCCCTTCGGAGCCGTCCGGCACATGCCGCCGCGCGCTGTCGTGCGAACACCGCTGGTCCCGGCTCGGGGAGCCTCAACTCGCCCTCCGGCGAAGGCGATTCGGGCCGCGTCCCGAGTGTTCCTCCAGCTTGACCGGCTACGGCGGGATG
Organism: Streptomyces sp. NPDC057253; assembly: GCF_042669125.1. Classification (NCBI taxonomy): domain Bacteria; kingdom Bacillati; phylum Actinomycetota; class Actinomycetes; order Kitasatosporales; family Streptomycetaceae; genus Streptomyces; species Streptomyces sp. NPDC057253. The sequence goes on from NZ_JBHUXV010000048.1 coordinate 41,776, forward strand.
CCAGTGGAACCCTGTGCACGACGGCGACGGACTCGCCGGGCACACACCGGGAAGGGCCGGCGGCCGCGGTCGCGCATCCGGCCCGGCATCAGGTGGTGCGCCGACGCCGGTCCTCCGTGGCGGGACGCTCCCCGCCGCCGCGATCGGACCATCGGGCCGCCACCCCCGGTCGTTCATCTTCCGTCAACCAAAGGGACTCCTCGAATACACCCGCCATTCTCATGAGCCCTTCAGGAGCCGCTGGTTGCGTATGCGTCGCTGGCTGGTCCGCAGGAGAGCAAGGAGACACATGGTGTTCCGGTCGAAGGCAGCCGCGCCCAAGCATGCCCGGGCCCGTGGGGCACAGGCGCAGGAAGGCGACGGCAAGGTCGTCGAACGCGAGGATTCGGCTCCGCTGCACGTGGCCAGTCGCCTGCACGCGTTCAACCGCTTCGAGCTGAAGTATCTCGTACCGGTCGAGCAGGCTGCCGAGATCCGGGACGAACTGGCCGAACGGATGGACCGTGACCTGCACAGCCCGGTCGGCGGCTACGGGGTGTGGAGCCTGTACTACGACACCCCGCAGCTCCGCTTCTACTGGGAGAAGATCGAGGGACTGAAGTTCCGCCGCAAGCTGCGCATCCGTCACTACGGCGACCTCGACGGCGTGACAGACGAGTCGCCGGTGTGCGTGGAGATCAAGCAGCGGGTCAACCGGGTCACTCAGAAGCGCCGTATCACCCTCCCATACCAGGTCGCGCGCAGACTGTGCGACGGCAAAGAGATGGTGGAGCACTCGCCGAGGGAGAGCGCGTTCATCCAGGAGGTGCTGGAGCTGATCGTGCGCCTGAATCTGCAGCCTACGGCGATCACCGGCTACCAGCGCGAAGCGCTGGTAGGACGCGACGCCGACACCGGACTGCGGGTGACCTTCGACCGGCGCGTCCGCGGCCGGGACCGGGACTTCCACTTCGGTGTCTCCACACCGGAGAACCGGTTCACCATCCCGGCGCACCTGTCGGTGATGGAGATCAAGGTGAACGAGCGCACCCCGCACTGGATCACGGATCTCGCGGCCCGCCGGAACCTGAACCTCGTCCGGATCTCCAAGTACGTGCAGTCCATCGAGGCCTTCGGCCTGGCACCCCGGTCGGTCTTCCACGTCAACGAGGCGGACTACCCGCCCCCCACCCCCACAGGACAACCGCCGCAACACCAGCGGCCGGCGCCGGGCGCGCCGATGAAGGCAGGAGCACAGTGAACTTCGAACTACAGGAACTCAGCGGCACGTTCAGCGTGGCCGACGTGGTGGCGGCCATGGCGCTGTCGTTCATCCTGAGCACGGCGATCGGATACACCTACCGTTACACGCACCGCAACGTCTCCTACAGCCAGTCCTACGTCCAGACCCTGATCATCGTCGGCATGATCGTCGCATTGATCATGCTCGTGGTCGGATCGAACCTGGCCCGGGCGTTCTCACTGGTCGGCGCATTGTCCGTGATCCGTTTCCGAAACGCGATCAAGGAAACCAGGGACGTGGGCTTCGTCTTCATGGCCATGGCGATCGGCATGGCCTGCGGAGCCCGCTTCTACACCCTGGCCGCCGTCGGCGCCGTGGTCATCTGCACCGTCGTCATCGTCATGTTCAAGTTCAACTGGTTCGCGCTCAACGTCCAGCGGCAGGTCGTCAAGGTCCAGGTGCCGGCCGGGGAGAATCACACCCCCGCCATCACGGACGTGCTGATCAAGTACACCAGCGAGTTCGAGCTGGTGAGCACCGAGACGATCCGGGGCGGGGCGCTCACCGAGGTGTTCTACACCGTCCGCATGAAGAAGGGCACGGAGCCGGGCGACCTGGTCGCGGCCCTCCAGGCACGCACGTCCGGGCAACGCGTGACGGTCCTGACCGGCTACGACACGACCGACCTGTGATGGCGGGCCGTCCGAGGAGTCCGGGGCGACGGCTCCGCGACCGGCTTCCGGTCCGTCTGCGCCACCACTGGAGGCCGGCCGCCGCTCTGGGCGTCGGGCTCGCGTCGATGGTGTACTTCCTCGGCGACGCGCGTGTCACCCCCTATGTCACCTCCGCGTCGCAGGTGGAGTCCGACCCCATCACGGAGAACGTCGAGGGCACGGTGGACCTGTACGACCGGACCGTGTCCCACTCGATCCAGCTCACGTACGACCAGAGCAGGTTCGAGGAGATGATGGAGGAGTTCCGCGACGAGGGCACCAAGGACTACATACAGGCCGACCTCGTCATCGACGGTGTCTATCTGGAAGACGTCGGGATCCGGTTGAAGGGGAACTCCACACTGATGTCCCTGCGTGGCACTTCGAACATGCCCGGTGGCGGCCGGACCATGCCGAATGCCGCGCAGGGCGCTCCGCAGGGCGCCGGTGACGCCGACGCGGGCCCGTCGGGCGAGGCGACGAACGCAACGGGCGGTCAGGGCGGCGCCCGGGGCGCGGACGGCGGCACTGGTGGCACGGGTGGAGCCACCGGAGGCGGTAACGGCGGCAGGGGCGGCGGCATGGTGTCGTACAACCTGTCCGAGGACAAGCCCGAGGAACTGCCCTGGCTTGTCAAGATCGACGAGTACGTCGAGGGACGCGCCTATCAGGGCGAGCGGGAGATCTCGCTCAGGCCGGGCAGCGAGGCGCAGGTGCCGCTCAACGAGGCGCTCTCGCTGGCGTTGACCAAGGAGAGCGGCCAGGCGGCAGAGCGCTTCGGCTTCGCATCCGTACAGGTGAACAACCGGCCGGCCGTCACCCGCCTGATGGTGGAGAGCCCCGGCACGGACTACGCCGAGGACCTGGGCAACGGAGTGCTCTACAAGGCGAAGGCCGGTGGCAGCTTCGCCTACAACGGCGATGACCCAACTGACTACGAGTCGTCGTTCAAGCAGCTGAACAAGAAGGGCAGTCAGGACCTCGAACCGGTCATGCAGCTCATCAAGTGGGTCAACAGCGCCTCCGACGAGGAGTTCGCGCGGGATCTCGACACGTACGTCGACGTCGAGTCGTTGGCCAACTACGTCGCCATGCAGAACCTCCTGATGAACGGCGACGACATGGCCGGCCCCGGCAAGAACTACTTGCTGTGGTACGACCTGGACACCAAGAAGTTCTCCGTCCTCGGCTGGGACTACAACCTCACCTTCAGCGGAGACGCCACAGCGGGGCCGGACGACACCTTCAGCATCGGAGGGGGCAGAGGAGGCAACGGCGAGCAGGGTGCTTCCGCGGGGAACGGCACGGCACCGGAGGCCGGGCAGGACGGCGCGGCGGGCGGAGCGCCCCAGGGCATTCCCTCCGGTGCTCCCCAGGGAATGCCCGGCGCAGCCGCAGGCGGTGGCCAGAACGGTGGCGGGGAGGGCCAGGACCGCACCGGCGGAGGCGGAGGCGGATTCTCTTCGGGACACATCCTGAAGGAACGGTTCCTGGAGTCCGACTCCTTGGACGATGTCTACAAGGACGCCTACCGCTCGCTCTACCAGAAGCTCTACGGATCGGGAGCCGCCGCGGACGCGCTGCAGACCATCTCCGAGGAGGCCCGCGCCGCCGGAGCCGACAGCGAAGACCTCGACACCGCGGCCTCGGCCCTCGAACAGACCGTCACCCAGCGGACCGAGGCGCTCGCCAAGGACACGCAGGTGACCGGCTGAGACACCGGCGTCCCGGGCTTCCCGTCTGTCAGTCCCGCCCGGGACGCCGGCCCACGTCACCTTCCGGACCTCCGGGGGTCCTTGCACCTGACGCGATCTCATCGGGCGTTCAGGGAGCGAGGGCCCCATGCTCATGCCCCGCACAGAAACCGTGGATAGCATCGCGCCTCCGTCCCCGACCGGGCCCCCGGGCCCGGTCTGCCTACATGTCCGAGGTGAGTCGGAGCCGTGAGCCAGAAGGATGCCGCCCCGTCGACACCCGGTGCCCGCCACACCGTTCTGATCGTGGAGGACGACCCGGGTATCCGCGCCCTGCTCACGTCCGCCCTGCGCGCCGCGGGTTACGCGGTGGTGCCGGCCGGCACCGGGCAGGAGGCCATGTTCGAAGCGGGCCGCCGCAGCCCGGACCTCATTCTGATGGACGTGATGCTCCCGGACACCGACGGGTTCGTGCTGACCCGGGAGTTACGGACGCTGGGTGCGTACACCCCTGTCCTGTTCCTCACCGCCCGAGGCGAGGTGGAGGACCGGATCGTCGGGCTCAGCTCCGGCGGTGACGACTACGTGACCAAGCCCTTCCATGTACAGGAGGTACTGCTGCGGATCCGAGCCATCCTGCGCCGAGGCAGCGCGCCCGCGTCCGCGTGGAGCCCTCGGCGGGAGCTGCGCTATGCCGATCTGATCCTGGACGAGGGCACACACGACGTACTGCGTGCCGACCGGCCGCTGAAGCTGTCCCCCACCGAGTTCCGGCTGCTGACCTGTCTGCTGTCCCACCCCGAGCGTGTGCTGGAGAAGGCCGAGATCCTACGGCTGGTGTGGAAGTACGACTTCGCGGGCGACACGCGCATCGTCGACACGTACGTGAAGAATCTCCGCCGCAAGATCGACCAAACACCGCCCGCTCTGATCCACACAGTCCGCGGGGTCGGTTACTGCCTGCGCCTGCCCCGCCAGGGAGCCGGGACAACCGCCTCGTGAGAATTCGGCTGCGACCGTCACGACCTCGTTCCCTGCGCGGACGCCTCATCTGGATGGCCTGCCTGCCGGCCGCGGCGGCGGTGCTCGTCTGCCAGATCGCCGGGCTGATCGTGCTGCGGTCCTGGCTCATCGACCAGATCGACGACCGGCTCCTCGACTTCCGTCCCCCCACCCACGTGTACCTGCAGATCGCCGACACCGGAGCCCTGCGGCATCCCGACCCCGACGACGGTCTGCCCTCGGACTACCACGTGTACTTCTACGGCACCGACGGCCTCCTGCTCGCGGACTCCCTCGGCGACGGGGCGGGCCCTCCCCTGCCGGAGACGAACGCCGGTCTGCAGCCGGCCGACAACGAGCCCGTCACAGTACGGGACGACACCGGGACCCGGGAACGGAGTTGGCGGCTCGTGACCGACTCCGGGCCCCGGAACATGCGCGCCGTGGTGGCGCTCCCCCTCGACACCGTGGACGGCGCGACCACCACACTCCTCTGGTTCGGCCTCGTGCTGGACGCGGGTGTAGCCCTCGGTGTCGTCCTGCTGAGCAACGCCGCGGTCCGTCTCGGCCTGCGACCGCTCACCAGGATCGAGCACGCGGCGCAGCGCATCACGGACGGTGCGCTGGACCTCGGTGTTCCCGCACCCGACCCGAACACCGAGGTCGGCCGCCTCGGTCTCGCGCTGAACACCATGCTCGACCGACTGCGCGCGGCCCTGCGACGTGCCGAGGCGTCCGAGACCCGTCTGAGCCGCTTCATGACCGACTCGGGCCACGAGCTGCGCACGCCGCTCACCTCGATCCAGGGCTTCGCGGAACTCCTCCTCCACGAGCCCGGGATGAGCGACCGGCGGCGCATCGAGGCGTACGAGCAGATCGCGCACAACGCCGACCGCATGACGCGCATGGTGGGCGATCTGTTCACGCTCGCCAAGCTCGGCGACACGCCACGCCTCAAACGGGAGACCGTCGACATGCTCGCCCTGGCCGCCGACGCGGTGACGACGGCGGCGGTACGTCACAGCGGCCACCGCGTCGGCCTGGAGCCCATGGGCGACGGTCACGAGGCCGGCCGGGACGGCGAGCTCGCCGTTGTGGAGACACTCGGCGATCCGCACCAGCTGGCTCAGGTGGTGGAAATCCTCGTGGCCAACGCTTGTGTCCACACCCCCGCCGGGACGTGGGTCCGTGTCGGGGTCGGCACCACACGGACTGACGCGGGAGCCACGGGCGCGGACCGCCCCGGACGGAGCAGCGTCTGTCCTCCGTTGCCGCCGGGCGTCCCGGTCTGTGTGGTCGAGGTCTCCGACGGCGGCCCCGGCATCGGACCTGACGAGGCGCCCCACGTGTTCGACCGGTTCTACCGAGCCGCCGCAGGTCCTGGCACGGAGGCCGAAGCGGGGTCCGGCCTCGGCCTCGCCATCGCGTCGGCCATCGCCGCGAACCATGGCGGTCGGCTGGAACTGGACACTCTTCCGGGCCCGGGCTGCACCTTCCGCCTTCTCCTTCCCGTCACCCACCCCGTGGCACGGGACGATCACCCTTGTGTTCCGGGCTAGCACGGTGACGGCGACGTCCGCACGCGAGAAGGGCAGTAGGCCGCGAGGAGCACCGCCGAGGCGGCCGCCGTCCGTCACGAGACGTTCGGTGCGAGAGGTATTGACGTTCCCTCTGAGCCTTCTAGTATCCAAGGCGACCGACGGGCCGATCGATGGTCGTGATATCGAACATGACTGTCGGTCGATCCGCACGCGGCACACCCCAGGCACGACAGCACCCGCATCATCAGCACCGGCAAGGCCCTTCCACGCGCCACCACGCCGGACGCCCGACGACGCGCAAGTGGTCGTACGGCGGGCCCCGACCGCCCATGGAGTCTGTATGCCCAGACGAGCAGCGCCTGCTGGGCCCCCCTGTCATGTCACGGCAGCCGGGTATTCCCACCATCCGGCGGGAGCCCTCGGGCGGCCGGTCCGTAACCCGGGCCGGCCCACTGCCCCGCGCGACACCCGAGCTCTGTACACCGGGGAACCGACGCCCTGGCATCTCCCCTGACGCAACGCACCTCGTCGTGTAACCCCGTCACCCGCTGACGTCCGGTCCCGTCACACGAAGGAGAGCGAACGCCCATGTCATGGCTCAACCAAGAGCACAGTCGCCGCTCGGCGCTGGCCACGGCCACCGGTCTGCTGGCCGGAGCCTCGGTGCCTGCCGCGTCCGGAGCACGCGCGGCAGCGTCCCCGCCCGCCGCGGTGAGTCCCGAGGCCGTCGCCGCCTCCTACACCAACCCGGTGATCTGGCAGGACTTCGCGGACATCGACATCATCCGGGTCGGCAACACCTACTACTGCTCGGCCTCCACGATGCACTACTCGCCGGGGGCGCCCGTCCTTCGCAGTTACGACCTGGTCAACTGGGAGTTCGCCGGTCACTCCGTGCCGACGCTGGACTTCGGCGCGAAGTACGACCTGAACGGCGCGCGGGGCTATGTGAGGGGCGTCTGGGCCTCGTCCCTCAACTACCGCCCGAGCAACAAGACGTTCTACTGGCTGGGGCAGATCGACTTCTCCAAGACGTACATCTACACCGCCACGTCCGTCGAAAGCACCTGGAGCAGGCTCACGACGATCGACAACGCCTACTACGACGCGGGCCTTCTCATCGACGATGACGACACCATGTACGTGGCCTACGGCAACACCACCATCAGCGTCGCCCAACTCTCCGCGGACGGACGCAGTCAGGTCCGGGCCCAGCAGGTCTTCGCCACGCCCTCGAGCATCGGCGCCCTGGAGGGCTCCCGCTTCTACAAGATCAACGGCAACCACTACATCTTTCTCACCCGTCCGGCGAACGGGCAGTACGTCCTGAAGTCCACCAGCGGCCCCTTCGGGCCCTACACCCTGCGGCAGGTTCTCCTCGACCTGCCCGGACCGGTCTCCGGCGGCGGCGTCCCGCACCAGGGCGGACTCGTCCAGACCCAGAACGGTGCCTGGTACTACATGGCCTTCGTCGACGCCTACCCCGGCGGCCGCATCCCCGTCCTCGCCCCGATCACCTGGACCTCGGACGGCTGGCCGACCGTACAACTCGTCAGCAACGCCTGGGGCGCCTCCTACCCCACCCCCGCCGTCCCGGCCCCGCCCCGCCAGGTCACCCCGCTGACCGGCGTCGACACCTTCAGCGGGACGACCCTCACACCGAAGTGGGAGTGGAACCACAACCCCGACAACAGCAAGTGGTCCGTCAGCAACGGCCTCACCCTCCGGACCGCCACGGTCACCGACGACCTGTACTGGGCCCGGAACACCCTCACCCACCGCATCCAGGGCCCCACGTCCACCGCGACGATCCAGCTCGACCACTCCGCCATGAAGGACGGCGACCGCGCCGGGCTCGCGCTGCTGCGCAACTCCTCGGCCTGGATCGGCGTCAAGCGCGACAGCGGCGCGACACGGGTGGTCATGGTCAACGGCCTGACCATGGACAACAGCTACAACACCACCGGCACCGGCACCGAGGTCGCGAGCGCCGGCATCTCCGGGAGCCGTGTCTGGCTGCGCGCGGACGCGGACATCCGCCCCGGCGCGGCCCGACCGGGAACCTTCTCCTACAGCACCGACGGCACCACCTTCGTCCGTCTCGGGCCCGCGTTCACGATGGGCAACGAGTGGCGGTTCTTCATGGGCTACCGGTACGCCGTCTTCAACTACGCCACCCTGGCGCTCGGCGGCTCGGTCAAGGTCACCCGATTCGAACTGACCAGCCCCTGACCGGGCAACGCCGCGCAGTCGCCGGAGCGGGGCCCGGCCCTCCCCTCAGGAGGAAGGCACCCGCGCTCGTACGCCGACCGGTCCTTCCGCGTCGTCCGAACCACCCACCAGAGTCCCCCGTCATGGAAAGGGCACACGATGTCTTCCTCTGTCAGCAGACGCCGCCTCCTGCAGGTGGCCGGGGCCACAGTCGTCGCCTCCTCCGCCGGACCCGTGCTCGGCAGTGCCCCCGCCCGGGCCGCCGTGGTACCTCCGGCCCGCGCCGACATCGGGGTGCTGGCACACCCCTTCGACTTCGGCCAGGTCCGGCTGACCGCGAGCCGTTGGCTGGACAACCAGAACCGCACCAGCAGCTACCTGCGGTTCGTCGACGTGGACCGGCTGCTGTACGTCTTCCGCGCCAACCACGGTCTGTCCACGGGCGGCGCCACCGCGAACGGCGGCTGGGACGCGCCGTCGTTCCCCTTCCGCAGCCACGTCCAGGGCCACTTCCTCACCGCCTGGGCCCAGCTGTACGCCGTGACCGGCGACACCGTGTGCCGGGACAAGGCGACGTACATGGTCGCGGAACTGGCCAAGTGCCAGGCCAACAACGGCACCGTCGGCTTCGGCACCGGATATCTCTCCGGCTACCCCGAGTCCGACTTCACGGCCCTGGAAGCACGCACCCTGAGCAACGGCAACGTGCCGTACTACACGATCCACAAGACTCTCGCCGGCCTGTTGGACGTGTGGCGCTACATCGGCAGCACCCAGGCCCGCAGCGTCCTGCTGGCCCTGGCGGGCTGGGTCGACACGCGCACCGGCCGACTCACCACGGCGCAGACACAGGCCATGCTCGGCACGGAGTTCGGCGGTATGAACACCGTACTGACCGACCTCTACCAGCAGACGGGGGACGATCGCTGGCTGACCGTGGCCAAGCGGTTCGACCACGCCACGGTGTTCGACCCGCTGGCGGCCGGCACGGACGCACTCAGCGGGCTGCACGCCAACACCCAGGTACCGAAGTGGATCGGCGCCGCCCGCGAGTACAAGGCCACCGGCACCACGCGCTACCGGGACATCGCGACCAACGCCTGGAACATCTGCGTCGGCACCCACACCTACGCGATCGGCGGCAACAGCCAGGCAGAGCACTTCCGCGCTCCCAACGCCATCGCCGCCTACCTGAACCAGGACACCTGCGAGAGCTGCAACACCATCAACATGCTGAGCCTCACCCGGGAGCTCTACGCCCTCACCCCCGACCGGGCTGCTCTGTTCGACTACTACGAGCAGGCGTGGCTCAACCAGATGATCGGCCAGCAGAACCCGGCCGACCCCCACGGCCACGTCACCTACTTCACTCCCCTCAAGCCCGGGGGCCGGCGCGGTGTGGGCCCGGCCTGGGGCGGTGGCACCTGGAGCACCGACTACACCACCTTCTGGTGCTGCCAGGGCACGGGCCTGGAGATGCACACCCGGCTGATGGACTCCGTCTACTTCCACGACGGTGGCAGCACCCTCACCGTGAACCTGTTCGTACCGTCCGTCCTCACCTGGACCGAGCGCGGCCTCACCGTCACGCAGACCACGTCCTTCCCGGCGACCGACACCAGCACCCTGGTCGTCACCGGCAACGCCTCCGGGACGTGGACGATGCGCATCCGTATCCCGGGCTGGACCACCGGGGCCGTGATCAGTGTCAACGGCACACCGCAGAACGTCACCGCCACCCCCGGCAGCTACGCCGCCCTCACCCGCTCCTGGACCGCCGGCGACACGGTGACCGTCCGCCTGCCCATGCGGATCATCATGCGGCCGGCCAACGACAACTCCAAGGTCGCCGCGATCACCTACGGTCCGCTCGTCCTGTCCGGTGACTACGGTGACACCGCGCTGAGTTCCCCGCCCTCCCTGGACACCTCCACGATCAAACGGACCTCCACCGGCCCGCTCACCTTCACCGCCACCGCGAACGGCTCCACCGTCGACCTCGGACCGTTCCATGACGCGCACGGCCACAACTACACGGTCTACTGGAGCATCGGCTCCGCCCCCACCGTCCGCCTCGTCAACGCCGGCAGCGGTCTCGTCCTGGGCATCCAGAACATGTCCACGGCCGACGGCGGCCGGGCCCTGCAGTGGAACGACAGCGGCACGGCCGACCACAACTGGGAGCTGGTCAACGACGGCGCCGCCTTCCGCATCCGCAACGCCCACAGCGGCAAGGTCCTCGGCGTCCAGGACATGTCCACGGCCGACGACGCGACCGTCCTGCAATGGTCGGACTCCGGAACCGCCGACCACCGCTGGAGCCTGCTGGACCAGAACGACGGCACCTACAAGATCCGTAACGAGAACAGCGGCAAACTCCTCGCCGTCGCGGGCGGCTCCACCGCCGTCGGCGCGTTCGCGGTCCAGGACTCGGACGACGGCACGGCCGACAACCGGTGGCGCGTCGTGCGCAATTAGCGCTGCTGCCCCTCCCTACCGAGTCAGCCGGATTCCCGGGCCTCAGCCGTCGAGTTCGCGCGGCGCACCGGCAAGATGACCATCACGGCGCCCCGGCTCAAGGGTCCCTCGTGGCTGCACGGCGGCATCGCGTCGGCCACGCGGGACGTGGTCGGGCCTGCCGGCATCACGCGGCTCCCGGGTGACGGGAACGGACCGGTAGGCCGCACCGCCCGGCGCCCACGTGTCGGAGCCGGACACCGGCACCAGAGCGTACGAGGGCGGCAATCACGGGGCCCTGCGGAACCGCCCCTTGACCGCCGCCCTCGGCCTGACGCAGCTCCCCGACCACGGCGCCGGGCGGGTCAGAGCTCCGCGGCCGGAGCCCGACCGGGGTTCACCGACGGCGGCCGGAACCCCGTCTCCCCCGGTGCGTCGCCGTGAGGCCGCTTCCGACCGGGCTCAGCCCAGATGCATCCAGACGCCCTTGACCTCGGTGTAGACGTCGAGGGCATATTTCCCCATCTCGCGGCCCCAGCCGCTGGCCTTGAACCCGCCCCAGGGCGCCGCACTGTCCGGGATCGGCAGCATGTTCACGAAGACCGCGCCGGCCCGGACCCGGGCGGCGAGATGGTGGGCGGTGGACAGGTCCCGGGTCCACAGGGCCGCCGCGAGGCCGTAGTCGCTGTCGTTCACCCGGGTGGCCAGTTCGTCCGGATCGTCGTAGGCGAGTACGGGGAGCACCGGGCCGAAGATCTCCTCGCGGGCGATGGCCATGTCGTCGTGGACGCCGCCGAAGACCGTGGGGCGGTAGAAGTTGCCCCGCTCCAGCGCGCCGTTCTCCCGGCTGCCGCCGGTGACGAGATGCGCCCCCTCGGCCACGCCCCGCCGGACGTAGGAGTCGACCTTGGCGAGGTGCTCGTCGCTGACGAGCGGGCCGAGCTGGGTGTCGGGGTCGATGCCGGGGCCGAGGCGCAGTCCGGCGGCGGCGCGGGCGAGTTTCTCGGTGAACTCGTCGGCGCGACGGCGGTCCACATAGAAGCGGGAGTAGGCGGCGCAGACCTGGCCGCTGTTGAGCAGAGCGCCCTGGAGGCAGCCCTCGACGGCGGAGTCGATGTCGGCGTCGGCGGCGACGACACTGGCCGCCTTGCCGCCGAGTTCCAGCGTGACCCGCTTGAGGTTGCCTGCCGAGGCCCGCACGATCTCACGGCCCACGGCGGTGGAGCCGGTGAAGGAGACCTTGTCGACGCCGGGGTGCTCGACCAGGGCCCTTCCCACGTCCGGTCCGCCGGTGAGCAGGTTGACGACACCGGCCGGGACACCGGCCCGCTCGATGAGCTCCACGAGCCGCAGCGTGGTGAGCGGGGTCTGCTCGGCGGGCTTGACCACGACCGTGTTGCCGCAGGCCAGCGCCGGGGCGATCTTCCAGCTCGCGATCATCAGGGGGAAGTTCCAGGGTGTGATCAGCGCACAGACGCCGACCGGCTCGCGCCGGGTGTAGTGCAGGGTGTCCGGGAAGGACACCGGCGCGACCGTGCCCTCGATCTTGGTGCACCAGCCGGCGTAGTACCGGAAGTGCTCGGCCGCGCCGGCCACGCTCACTCCCTGGGCGATCCCCAGCGGCTGTCCCTGGTCGCGGGTCTCCAACTCGGCCAGTTCTCCGGCGTGTTCCTCGATCAGGTCGGCCACCCGCCACAGCAGTCGGGCTCGGGCGGCAGCCGTGATGCCGGCCCAGCCGGGCGCGAGAAGAGCCTCGCTCGCCGCCTCCACGGCCTGGTCCACGTCCGTCCGGCCGGCCTCCGCGAAGAGCCCGACGGGCTCGCCCGTCGCCGGGTCGAAGCTGGTGAACTCCGCCCCGCCGGCGGCACCGGCCCATTCGCCGCCGATGAACAAACTGCCCCGAACGACGTCCATACCGGTGCCCGCCTCATCTTGTCCCGTTGGTACCCGCTGGTCTGCCGCAGGCCGCTGACGCGGTCCTGCCAGGCTGCGTGACCAGCGTCTCCGTTCGGGGCCAGGGGGTCTTGTCCGTGAGGGAACAGCGGTTGACGGGTCGTGCCCAGTCGGCGGGTGACCGGCGCGGATCAGTCGAGCGACAGGGTGAGACCGCCGGCCGGCTCGCTGGTGAGCCGGTACTCGCGCGGGCTCGCCCCGTACGCGGACCGGAAGACCCGGCTGAAGTGGGCGGCGTCGGCGAAGCCCCAGCGGGACGCGATCGCCCCCACGGGGCGGCTCAGTTGCAGCGGGTCGCGCAGGTCCCGGCGACAGTGCTCCAGGCGCCGCTCGCGGATCCAGGCGGACACCGTGGTGCCCTCGTCGCGGAAGAGCTTGTGCAGGTAGCGGGTGGAGATGAAGTGCGCGGCCGCGACGCTCTCGGGGCCGAGGTCGTGGTCTCCCAGGTGCCGTTCGATGAACGAGGCGATCCGCATCATCAGCGCGCGCCGCCCGGAGTCGGGTGACGGCGCCTCTGTCTCCAGCCGCTCCGACAGCAGGGTCACCAGCAGGTCCACGATGTTGTCGGCAAGCCGGAGACTGCCGACGTTCTCGTACTCGTCCAGATGGTCGGCGAGCCGCAGCAGCAGGGGGGAGACCAGGGCGCCGATGCCGTTGCGCCCGGACACCCGGACGGCCGTGATCCGGGAGACCTTGTCCGGCGGGACACGCAGCACGGTGCGCGGCACCATGAGCACGAGCTGCCGGTAGCTGTCGTCGAAGGACAGGGTGTAAGGGCGGGTCGTGTCGTAGATCGCGAAGTCGCCGGGGGTGAGGGGGGCCTCGCGTCCGTCCTGGGCGAGCAGGCAGTAGCCGCGCAGCTGGAGGCCGAGCTTGAAGTAGTCGGCGTCGGAGGAGGCGATGGTGCGTGGTGTGCGGTACACCGTGTGCGCCGTGGCCTCGATCTCGGTGACCTGCAGCTCCCCCAGACTCAGGCCGCGCAGTTGACCGCGGAAGGGGCCGTCGCCCGGTTCGGCGCGCAGCGGGACGAAAGCGTCGCAGACGATGTCGCGCCAGAAGTCGAAGCGTTCGGACTGGGGCAGATCTGCTGTACGCAGGGCCAGCGACATGGTGCCTCCCTCGGGGGTCCCGACTGGTCAGTCATCGTGCACCCGATTGGACGTTTCGCATATTTCGGTCAGGTCACAATCGTTTGAACCCCAACGACTGAGCCCACTGTGCCGTGCCGACGGCCCCGCGCCAAGGGTCCGGCCTCTTCGGCGTTCGCTGGCGGTCAACGGGTGTGCGTCCCCGCACAAGCCACCCGGGCCGCCGCCGGGAGACCGTGGACGGCGCCGCGTGCTCCGGCGCGTCCGGCCGTACGGCCCCCGGCCCGTCCGCTTCCAGACCCACCGCTCGGAGAGCCCTCATGCCGCATCCCCTGGGCGTCAGCCCCGGCAAGGTCGTCGCCGTCCACCTGAACTACCGCAGCCGTGCCGCCGAGCGCGGTCGCGTCCCCGACCAGCCGTCCTACTTCCTCAAACCGGCCACCTCCCTCGCCGGCACCGGGGACGAACTGGTCCGCCCGCGAGGCTGCGAGCTGATGTCCTTCGAGGGCGAGATCGCGCTGGTCGTCGGGGAACGGGCGCACCGGGTGCCGCCGGACCGGGCCTGGCGGCACATCCGGTGGGTGACGGCTGCGAACGACGCGGGAGTGTACGACCTCCGCTACGCCGACCGCGGTTCCAACCTGCGCTCCAAAGGCTCCGACGGCTTCACCCCGCTCGGCCCCCGGCTGCTGGACGCCCGCTCGGTCGACCCGGCGGCGCTGCGCCTGCGCACCTGGGTCAACGGCGAGGTAGTGCAGGACGACACCAGCGACACCCTGCTCTTCGACTTCGCCCGCCTGGTGGCCGACCTCAGCCGCACCGTCACCCTGGAGCCGGGGGACGTCATCCTCACCGGCACGCCGAGCGGCGCCGGTGTGGTGGGGCCGGGCGACCTGGTCGAGGTCGAGGTCAGCGGATCCGGGCAGAGCACGGGCCGGCTCGCCAACCCGGTCGTCGAGGCCGGGGGTCCGCTGGCCGAGTACGGGGCAATGCCCCGCACCCTCCCCGAGGACCGGGCCGCGGCGTACGGGACCCCCGTCGAACCGGTACTGACTCCGGAGCGGCGGGAGGCCCTGACCTCGCTCTCCGTCGCCACCCTCGCCTCGCAGCTGCGCAAGCGGGGCCTCAGCGGCTGCTACGTCGACGGTGTCCGCCCCGTCCGACCGGATCTGCGGATGGTCGGCACCGCCCGGACACTGCGCTATCTTCCGCTGCGCGACGACCTCTTCGCCCGCCACGGCGGCGGCATGAACGCCCAGAAACGGGCCGTGGAGTCCGTCCTGCCCGGCGAGGTACTGGTCATGGACGCCCGCCGGGAGGCCGACGCGGGCACTCTGGGCGACATCCTCGCCCTGCGGGCGCTGCGGCGCGGCGCGGCCGGCGTCGTCACCGACGGGGGCCTGCGCGACAGTGCCGCCGTGGCCGGACTGGGCCTGCCCGTGTACTCGACCTCGGTGCACTCCGCGGTCCTGGGACGCAAGCACGTCCCCTGGGACACCGACGTGCCCATCGCCTGCGGCAACGCGCTCGTACAGCCCGGGGACGTACTCGTCGGCGACGCCGACGGGGTCCTGGTGCTGCCGCCGCACCTGCTGGACGAGCTGATCGCCGACTCCGTCGAGCAGGAGCGGCAGGAGGCCTTCATCGCCGAACGCGTGGCCGAGGGCGCCTCGGTCGCCGGTCTCTACCCGATCGGCCCGGACTGGCGGGAGGCGTATCACGCCTGGTGCAACGCCCGGTCGGCCGCCGGGTCGGCACGGCTCCCCGCCTCCCCCACCCCTCAGTCCGACGTCCCCTCGACCCCCGCACCCCAGGAGAGCCGACCGTGAAGTTCCGCAGCGACCCCGCCCGCATCCGGGGCTCCCTCGCCCCCGTGGTCACCCCGTTCACCGACGACGGAACGGTGGATCTCGACGGTCTGCGCCGTCTGGTCCGCTGGCAGATCGACTCCGGTTCGCACGGCATCTCCCTGGGCGGTTCGACCGGAGAGCCCGGCGCGCAGACGGTCACCGAGCGCGTCGCGGCCATGCGCGCGGCCGTGGAGGTGATCGACGAGAGGGTGCCGTTCCTGCCCGGCACCGGCTCGGCCAAGATCGACGAGACCCTCGAACTGACCGCGGCCGCAAGGGACCTGGGAGCGGATGCCGCGCTCGTCATCACGCCGTACTACGCCCGTCCCACGCAGGAGGCGCTGTACCGCTGGTACGCGACCGTGGCCCGGGAGTTCCCGGACCTGCCGCTGGTGGTCTACAACGTGCCCTCGCGCACCGCCGTCGACATCGATCCCGAGACGGTCGCCCGGCTCTTCCGCGACTTCGACAACATCGTCGGGATCAAGGAGACCACCAAGGACTTCGAGCACTTCTCCCGCACCTTCCACGCCTGCGGCAAGGACCTGCTGATGTGGTCCGGCATCGAACTGCTGTGTCTTCCGCTGCTCTCCCTCGGCGGCGCGGGTTTCGTCTCCGCACTGGCCAACATCGCCCCGGCGGCGGTGTCCCGGATGTACACGCTGTGGGACTCCGGCGACCACGAGGCCGCGCGTGACCTGCACTACCGGCTGCATCCGCTGGTCGACCTGCTGTTCGTGGAGACCAACCCGGCGCCCGCCAAGTGGGTACTGAGGGAGGCCGGACTGCTGGGGTCCGCACATGTACGTCCGCCGCTGGTCGAACCCACCGAAGCGGGCCTCACCCGGATCCGGGCCCTGCGCGCCGCGGGCGCCGACCTCCTCGACTTCGACCTCTGAGGACCAGACATGTCCAAGACACCCGACGACCTGCCCAAGCTGATCCAGCACTACATCGACGGGACGTACACCGACTCGGCCGACGGGAGGACATTCCCGAACGCCGACCCGGCGAGCAACGTGCCCTACTGCGCGGTGGCCTCGGGCGGGACCGCCGACATCGACGCGGCGGTCGCCGCCGCGCACCGGGCGTTCACGGACGGCCCCTGGCCGCGGATGAGCCCGCGCGAGCGGGGCCGGATCCTGCAGCGGATCGCCGACGGCATCGAGGCCAGCGAGGACCGGCTCGCCGAACTGGAGTCCTTCGACACCGGACTGCCCATCACCCAGGCCCGGGGACAGGCCCGCCGGGCCGCCGAGAACTTCCGCTACTTCGCCGACGTCATCAACGCGCTGCACGAGGACGCCTTCCGCAGCGCCGCGCAGATCGGCTACGTGGTCCGCAAACCGATCGGCGTCGCCGGGCTGATCACCCCGTGGAACACCCCGTTCATGCTGGAGAGCTGGAAGCTGGCCCCCGCCCTCGCCTCCGGCTGCACGGTGGTGCTCAAGCCCGCCGAGTTCACCCCGCTGTCCGCCTCCCTGTGGCCGCGGATCATGGAGGAGGCCGGTCTGCCCCAGGGCGTCTTCAACCTCGTCCACGGCATCGGCGAGGAAGCCGGCGCCGCCCTGGTCGAGCACCCGGACGTACCGCTGCTCTCCTTCACCGGCGAGACCACGACCGGGCAGCTCATCATGCGGGCCGCAGCCACCGGCCTGAAGGGCCTGTCCATGGAGCTGGGCGGCAAGTCCCCCTGCGTGGTCTTCGCTGACGCCGACCTGGACGCGGCCGTGGACGGGGCGCTGTTCGGCGTGTACTCCCTCAACGGGGAGCGCTGCACGGCCGGCTCGCGGATCATCGTCGAGGCCTCCGTCTACGACGAGTTCGTGGCCCGGTTCGCCGAACGGGCCGCCCGCGTCCGCGTCGGCCTCCCGCAGGACCCGGCGACCGAGATCGGTGCGCTGGTCCACCCGGAGCACTACGAGCGCGTCCTCGGCTATGTGGCGTCCGGCCGGGAGGAGGGTGCCCGGCTGGTCGCGGGCGGTGAACGGCCGGCGCACCTGCCGGAGGGCAACTACCTCGCGGCCACCGCCTTCGCCGACGTGGACCCGTCGATGCGGATCTGGCGCGAGGAGATCTTCGGCCCGGTCGTCGCGCTCACGCCCTTCGAGGACGAGGCGGACGCGATCCGTCTGGCCAACGACACCCGCTACGGACTGGCCGGCTACATCTGGACCTCCGACCTCAAGCGCGGTCACCGTGTCGCGCAGGCGATCGAGGCCGGCATGGTGTGGCTGAACTCCCACAACGTCCGCGACCTGCGCACGCCCTTCGGAGGGGTCAAGGCCTCCGGGCTCGGCCAGGAGGGCGGGGTGCACAGCATCGACTTCTACACCGACCGGCAGATCGTCTCGGTCGCCCTCGGCGACACCCACGTCCCGCGCTTCGGAGCCCGCCGATGACGACCGCACCCGATGTGATCCGTTCCGCCTACGCCCAGCTCGCCGTCACGGATCTCGGCGCCGCCCGCTGGTTCTGGGTCGACATGCTCGGCTTCCACGTCCAGTACGAGGACGCAGACAGCCTCTACCTGCGCGGCACCGACGAACTCACCCACCACTCACTCGTTCTGCGCAGGGGCGGGATCGCCGCCCTCGACCACATCGCCTACCGCGTCCGCGCCCCTGAGGACGTCGACAAGGCGGAGAAGTTCTTCGCCGGACTCGGCCGCCCCGTCAAGCGGTTGAAGAAGGGCGAGGGCACGGTCGGCGTCGGCGACGCCGTACGTGTCGTAGACCCGCTCGGCTTCCCGGTCGAGTTCTTCCATGAGATCGAGCGCGGCGAGCGCCTCATCCAGCGCTACGACCTCCACCGCGGCGCCCAGATCGCCCGCCTCGACCACTTCAACATCTGCACCCCCGACATCCCGGCCGCCTACGCCCACTACAAGTCCCTAGGCTTCGGCTGCTCCGAGACCATCGAGGGCGACGAGCACGAGCTGTACGCGGCCTGGATGTACCGCAAGCAGACCGTCCATGACGTCGCCTTCACCGGCGGCGCCGGGCCCCGGCTGCACCACCTGGGCGTGGCCACCCACGAATCGCACCAGGTCCTGCGGGCCGCCGACATCTTCGGCGCCCTCCGCAAGGAACACCACATCGAACGCGGCCCCGGCCGCCACGGCGTCTCCAACGCCTTCTACCTCTATCTCCGCGACCCCGACGGGCACCGGGTGGAGATCTACACCTCCGACTACTACACCGGCGACCCCGACCACGAGACGTACCGATGGAACGTCCACGACGACCGCCGCCGCGACTTCTGGGGCAACGCGGTCATCGAGTCCTGGTACAAGGAGGCGACCCCGGTCCTCGACCTCGAAGGACGTCCGCAGCCCGTCTCCGACGCCCTGCTGGACGAGTCGGCCGTACGGGTCGGTGCGGACGGCCTCGGCTGAGCCGGCCCCTCCCGGCCCCGCGCCGACCGTCAGTGTGCCGCTCCCGGCAAGTGCAGGTCGCTGGCGGACAAGACCCCGGTCCACTCCGACGAATAGACAAGAACCATGAGCACTCCATCCGATCTCGACGCCGACGCCGGTTCCCTCGGGCTCGGCGACACCTTCCTGACCAACAGACCCGCACCCAGTGAGGCCCTGCACGGCCGCCGGCTCGTCATCGCCCTCGACGACGGCGCCAAGGTCGTGGTCGACCTGCGGGAACCGTCGGCCGCGGTGGACTCCTCCGGCGGCTCGGCGGTCCGGCCCGTCCACCGTTACGAGGTGTTCCAGGTCGCCCCCGACCTGTTCTTCCTGCGCCGGGAGGCGATCACCGAGGGCAAGACCTCCCGGTCCGCGCTCCTCGACCTGCGCGACGGCAGGGCGCTCGTCGTCGACAGCACGGTCGCCGGGACGAAGACCCCTGGACAGCCCAAGGTCGGACAGCGGTTCCGGCACGGAGCCCTCAGCGGCTCCCGGGACACCGGACGGTTCGAGCGCTCCCGGGAACTGGTCGGCCGCCGGATCATGTGGACGTACAGCCCCACCGACGTCTACGAGCACATCTACCTCAACGAGGACTGGTACGTGTGGCACTGCCTGGCCGGTGAGGAGTTCCGGCTGGCGGAGGTCGACCCGTGCGTGATGTTCAAGGTCCGCGACGACATCCATGTCCTGGGCTTCGGCGAGCGGGTCCTGCCGATCGCGGCCGTGATGGTGCTGAACCTGGCGACCATGCAGTCCTACGCCTCGATGCTCGGCGAGGAGGAGGACGGCTCGCTCAACGCTTTCTCCTTCGGCGCCCGCGGTACGGCGATCAGCAACAGCTGGTTCCCCGAGCCGTACGACCCCCGGACCGCCGCCCTTGCCGATGCCGATCACCCGGGAGACCCACGTGAGCTCCGGCACTGACGCGAGCGGGCGCCGGGACGCACCGGTGGCCGTCGTGACCGGCGGAGCCACGGGTATCGGTCTCGCCGTCGCCGAGGCCCTGGCGGGACAGGGCTACGACGTCGTCGTGGCCGGCCGTCGCGCCGAGGCCCTCGCGGACGCGGTGGAGCGCCTCCGTACGATCGCGCCCGCCGCCCGTGTCTGCGCCGTACCCACCGATGTCGGCGCCCCCGCGGACGTCGACGCCCTGTTCGCCCGGGTGGAGGCCGAGTACGGCCGGCTCGACGCCCTGGTCACCGCCGCGGCGGCCCTGCACGTGGCGCCGTTCGACGAACTGACACCCGCCGACTGGCACACCATGATCGACGTGGTGGTCAACGGCGCGGCCCTGTCCTGCATGC
The DNA here is from genome assembly GCF_042669125.1 of Streptomyces sp. NPDC057253. Lineage (NCBI taxonomy): Bacteria > Bacillati > Actinomycetota > Actinomycetes > Kitasatosporales > Streptomycetaceae > Streptomyces > Streptomyces sp. NPDC057253. Next base: position 62,232 of record NZ_JBHUXV010000048.1, read on the forward strand.
ACGCCACCCGGCTGATGAAGGCCCGAGGAGGCGGGCGGATCGTGCTCATCGGCTCGGTCAGCGGAATGGTCAGCGACGCGGGGCTGGCCCACTACAACGCCGCGAAGGCCGCCGTGCACTCCCTGGCCCGCAGCCTGGCGGTCGACCTCGCCCCCTACGGCATCACCGCGAACGCGATCGCGCCGGGCTGGATCCGCACCCCGATGATCTCCGACTTCGTGGACACCGTGGACGCGGAGTGGCTTCGGCACATGAACCCGATGTCCCGTGCCGCCGATCCCGCCGAGGTCGCCGACGTCGTGCGCTATCTGGTCACCGAGGCGCCCACGTTCCTGACCGGCGCGACCATCGCCGTCGACGGCGGCCAGACCGCCATGAACCACTACCACTGAGCCTCCGGCCCCGTCGGCCCAACCGGGAGAGACCCCAGCCCATGAGTGAGATCAAGCCCCTCGACCCCGCCCACACGGCCCTGCTGGTGCTCGACATGCACGAGAGCGTGGCCGGACCGGACGCCGAGGACGGCGCAGGCGCGCACGCTGTCGAACAGAACGTGGTCGCGCACATCGCCTCCCTGCTGGACGCGGCCCGCGCGGGCGGGCTCCAGGTGATCCATGTGCACCACCGCAGCGCGAAGGGGGTACGGCCGACCGGCCGGCTCCCCGAGCTGTTCCGCGAGCTGGCCGACGAGGAGAGCCTCCAGGAGGGCGACCCGGGCATGGACGTACTGCCCGGTCTCGAACCGGTCGACGGTGACCTCGTGATCCACAAGGAACGGGTCAGCGCGTTCACCGGGACCGAGCTGGACATCGTGCTGCGCGCCGCCGACGTCGACACCCTGATCCTGACCGGAACGTGGACGAACCTGTCCGTGGAGAGCACCGCCCGTTACGGTGCCGACATCGGCTACCGGATCGTCCTGGCCAGTGACGGCCTCTGCTCGATCAGCCGCGAGTGGCACGAGGGCGCCCTGGCCCTCGGTCTCTCGCTGCTCTGCGAGATCGGCACGACCGCCGAGGTACTGGCCGCGCTCAAGTAGAACGGCCTTCCCGCACTACGCCCCCTTCCCGCCCGGCCTCGACCCACGTGCTCCCGCGAGAGGGCCTTCCATGATCGAAACCGTTGCCCCCGTCATGACCGGCGGCGCCGTGGGCCGGGCCACGCGTCGTGTCCGCAGTTCCCGGCACCTGTGGATCGTGGCGCGGATCGGCTCCGGCGTGCTGGTACTGCTGGCCGTCTCCGTCGTGATCTTCTTCGCCACCCAGTTGCTCCCCTCGGACCCGGCGCGCACCATCCTCGGCAAGCAGGCGACACCCGCCCTGGTCGCCGAGCTGCGGACCAAACTCGGCCTGGACCAGTCGCTGTCCAGCCAGTACTGGCACTGGCTCAGTCACGCCGTCCGCGGCGACTTCGGGCAGTCCATCGCCTCGCAGCGGCCGGTGGGGTCCCTGCTGGCCGACCGGGCGGTGAACTCGCTGTCCCTGCTCCTCGTGGTGGCGGTCCTGATGGTTCCGCTCTCGCTCGCCCTCGGCATCGCCCTGGCCGTGCGACGCGACCGGCTCGCCGACCGCTCGGTGAACACCGTCCTGGTCGGTCTGATGGCCCTGCCGGATTTCGTCATCGGCGCGTTCGTGCTGATCGTGCTGTCCACCACCGTGGTCGCCTGGTTCCCCTCGGCCTCACTGATCCCACCCGGGTCGAGCCCCTTCGCGCATCCCTCGGCGCTGGTGCTGCCGAGTCTGACCCTTCTGCTCACCACGACGCCCTTCCTCGCCAGGATGGTGCGCGCGTCGGTGATCGAGGTCCTGGAGTCCGACTACGTGGCGATGGCACGGCTGCGCGGCATCCCCGACCGGCGGATCGTCTGGCGGCACGCCCTGCCCAACGCGCTGGTGCCCGCGGTCCAGGGCACGGCGCTCATGCTCAGCTATCTGCTCGGCGGTGTGGTCGTCGTCGAGTACGTCTTCACCTACCCGGGTCTCGGCGGCGCGCTCAACGACGCCGTGTCGTACCGGGACATGCCGGTGATCCAGGCGATCACCCTGCTCTTCTCCGCCGGAGTCGTGATGTTCAACCTTCTCGCCGACATCGTCACCGTGTACGTCACCCCGAAGCTGCGGACCAGGGGGCTGCGATGACGGCGCTGAGCCTCGCGCCGCCGAGGCCCAGGGCGCGGCGCGACGGGCAGCTGCTGTGGGGCGCGGTCGCCACCGGGCTGATGGTCCTCCTCGCGCTGGCCGGGCCGTACCTGGCGCCGCACGCCCCGTCGGACATCGTGGGCGCGCCCTACCAGCCGCCCGGTGCGGGGCACCCGCTCGGTACCGACTACCTCGGGCAGGACGTGCTCTCCCGGGTCCTCGCCGGCGGCACCTCCGTGGTGTGGATGGCGGTGGCCACCACCGCCCTCGGAGTGGCCCTGGGCACCGTACTGGGGCTGGTGGCCGGTTACGTCCGCCGCTTCCTGGGCGGCTTCATCGTGTGGCTGATGGACGTGCTGCTGGCCTTCCCGCAGATCGTGTTCGTGCTGCTGTTCGTGTCTCTGCTCGGTCACAGCCCGCTGCTGATCGTGGTCCTGGTGGCCCTCGGCTGGAGCCCCACCGTGGGACGTCTCGTGCGCGGGGTGACGCTTCAGACGGCCGAGCAGGAGTTCGTGGAGGTGGCCGAGATGATGGGCGTCCCCCGGCGGCGGATCCTGCTGCGCGAGGTGCTGCCGAACATCGTCGCCCCTCTCGTGGTGCAGACCGGGGCGATCCTGACCTGGTCGATCGGTGTGATCGCCGGACTCAGCTTCCTGGGCTACGGCATCCAGGCGCCCCACGCGGACTGGGGCCTGATGGTGAACGAGAACCGGGCGGGCCTGGTGTTCCAGCCGTGGGCGGCGGCCCTGCCGGTCGTTCTCATCGCCCTGTTCACGCTGGCCACCAACACCCTCGGCGAGGGAGTCAGCCGCCGTGCGGCCGGACTCACGGACGGGAACGGCGCATGACGACCTCCACGACTTCCACGGAAAGGCGGCGCCCGGTGACGAGAGCGCACATGGTCGAGGTGTCGGGGCTGCGTGTCGAGCTGACGGCGAGCGGCGCCGACGTGGTCAGCGACGTCGGGTTCACCCTCGACGCCGGGGAGATCGTCGCCCTGGTCGGCGAGTCCGGCAGCGGCAAGACCACCGTCGGATCGGCCCTGCTCGGCTACGCCCGCAAGGGCGCCCGGATCACCGCCGGCCGGGTCGTGGTCGACGGAGTGGACATCCTCGGGCTCGACCGGGCCCGGCTCGCCGACGTACGCGGGCGCCTGGTGGCGTACATCCCGCAGGACCCGGGCGCCGCCCTCAACCCCGCGCACCGGATCGGAACCCAGCTGCGCGAGGTCGTGACCGTGCACCGGCCCGACGTCTCCGACGAGGAACTCCAGAGCCTGGTCACGCGCGCGCTGGACGAGGTCAGGCTGCCCGCCGACAAGGCGTTCCTCGCCCGCTTCCCGCATCAGCTCTCCGGCGGTCAGCAACAGCGGCTGGCCCTGGCCATGGCGTTCGTGCTGCGCCCCAAGGCGATCGTCCTGGACGAGCCCACCACCGGTCTGGACGTCATCACCCAGGCGCACGTCCTGGAGACCGTCAAGGAACTGTGCCGTCGGCACGGGGTCGCCGCGCTGTACGTGAGCCACGACCTGGCGGTGGTTCAGGAGCTCGCGGACCGGGTCATCGTGCTGTACGCGGGGCGGATCGTCGAGTCCGCGCCGGCGCCCGTCCTGTTCACCGGCCCCCGGCACCCGTACAGCCGCGGCCTTCTCGCGACCGTCCCGGACGTCACGGAGCGGCGGGTGCTGACCCCGGTCCCGGGACACGCGCCCTCCCCCGGATCCCGCCCGCCCGGGTGTTTCTTCGCCCCCCGCTGCGCCTTCCACGAGGCCCGGTGCGACGAACCGGACCCGGTCCTGCGTCCCCTGGGGACCGACCACGCGGTGCGCTGCACCCGGGTGACCGATCTCGACGCGCCCGTCAGGATCGCCGGTGAGCCGGACGCCCGGCAGATCCCCGAGGACCGTCGCCCGCCGGTGCTCGACGTCCGCGGGGTGAGCGTGGGCTACGGCGGGGTGCCCGTCATCCAGGACGCCACCTTCTCCGTGGCGGCCGGCGAGTGTCTCGCCGTGGTGGGCGAGTCCGGCAGCGGCAAGACCACGCTGTCGCGCTCGCTGGTGGGACTGGCCGCGCCGGACACCGGGACGATCAGCTGTCTCGGCGAGCGGCTGGCCGGCCGCTCCCGGGAACGCACCGCGCAGCAGCGGCGCACGATCCAGTACGTCTTCCAGAACCCGTACCGCTCCCTCAATCCGCGTCACACCATCGGCGAGTCCCTGGCGGTACCGGTGCGGCACTTCTTCGGCCTGGGCCGGGCGGAGGCCGAGGAGCGGGCCGCGGCGGCGCTGGAGCAGGTCTCGCTGCCCCGTCGGCTGACCGGGGCGCGTCCCCGGGACCTGTCCGGCGGCGAGCGCCAGCGGGTGGCCATCGCCCGCGCGCTGCTGTGCGAGCCGACGGTGCTGGTCTGCGACGAGATCACCTCGGCGCTGGACGTCTCCGTGCAGGCCGCGATCATCGAACTGCTGGACCGGCTGCGCGCCGAGCGGGAGCTGGCCCTGGTGTTCGTGACCCACAACCTGGGTGTCGTGCGGGCCCTCGCCGACCGGGTCGTGGTGCTCAACGGCGGCCGCACGATCGAGTCGGGCACGACGGCGGACGTCCTGGACAACCCCATCGAGGACTACACCCGCTCGCTGGTCGCGAACTCACCCCGCCTGGCGGTCTCCTGACCGCAAC